>NZ_FR902079.1:10087-28392 GCF_000437815.1 Acidaminococcus sp. CAG:542 | reverse complement strand
CCGGGGACGGCGCTGGCTCAGGTGGCGGCCAATGTGCCGGTGGACAGCCGGTATTATGAGACCATTGATAAACTTTCGGGGATGGGGTACCTGTCTTCGCTGCCCAACGGGGCCCGGCCCTACAGCCGTCTCCAGATGGCCCAATGGGCCCTGGAAGCGAAGGAAAAGGCGGCGGAGAAGCCTCTTCCCGGGTACCTGGAGGCGGATCTGGCGGATCTGGAATCTTATGTGGCGCCGGAGGTGGCGGCCCTCCAGGGCAGCGGCACCGGCGGGGACGGGTTCCGGCTCCGCTCTTTCCAGGTGGGAACCGGGTATCTCCATGGGGACAGATTCTCCTACCGGGACAGCCGGACGGCCAGTGAATGGGCTCCGTTTGCCGGGACCAACGGCCACAAAAAGGGACGGAACGGCAGTGTGGCCGGGGAAGTGGAGGCGTCCGGGAACCTGGGCCATGAGGTGGCCCTGGGGATCCGGGGCCGGGCGTCCTGGGACAAGGACAATGAAGGCACGGCCAGCCTGGAGGAAGCCTATGTGAAGACCCGGACTGGGGCCTGGGCCTGGGAACTGGGCCGGCAGGCCATGACCTGGGGACAGGGGGCCAGTGGCCATCTGCTGCTGGGGAACGGGATGAAGCCTCTTACCACTCTCCAGGCCCATCTGAATGAACCCATCCAGGCCGGGGGCTTCCTGAAGTTCCTGGGCCAGGTGGATTTCCATGCCTTTTACGGCCGTCTGGACGGGGACCGGGCGGAGGATGCGGCCCGGTGGGGCCGGAAGGATTACAACCATCCTGGGCTTTTGGGGCTGCGGCTGGATGTGACTCCCACCCGGTGGCTGACCTTGGGGGCTTCCCGGATCTCCATGCTGGGCGGGGATGAAAACGGTCTTTCTTCTCACGACTGGGGGAAATGGATTTACGGCCACAATGCGGACAGCCAGGACAAATGGGACGATATCGGAGGCTTCGACTTCCGGCTGCGGCTGCCCGGGATCCAGTTCTACGGAGAGATGTACGGGGAGGACCAGGCCCACGGACTGCCCTCGGACTGGGGCTGGCGGGGCGGAGTGTACCTGCCTCAGCTGACCCGGGACGGATCCTGGGATCTGGTGGCGGAAATGGCCCACACCAACAAGGACTGGTACGTCCATGGCACCTATCAGGACGGCTGGACCTACAGCGGGGACATGCTGGGGGACTGGATGGGCAATGACGCCCGGAAGTACTATGCCCGGGTGAACCATTATTTCCCGGGAGCGGACCGGCTGGGGCTGTACTACCAGCGGACGGAGAAGGACCGGGGCAGTGACGGGCCGGTGATCCAGGAAACCGGGCTTACGGGACGGAAGAAGCTGAAGGACGCGGTGTATCTCAACGGGACGCTGGGGTATGCCTCCATCAAACAGGGGACAAAGGACCATGCGCTGTTTGCCGGTGCGGAGGTAGAGTGGAATTTATAGGCAAGTGAAGAGTGAAGAGCAGGCCTCTGGCCGAGGGGGCATCTCACGTCTTACGCGGTCGGAGAGCATCTGCCGGAGGCAGATGCTCTTGAAGGAGAACGCAGCCGGGGGCTGCTAACCCACCACCATTGCGCAAGCGCAATGGTCCTCCGCCCTTGCAAAGGGCGGATATATGTGGGTGGGGTCGGATGTTGGATACAACGGTCACAGGAACGGTGTCTACGAGAAACCCGTTTCTGTGATTTCTCGTTGGATCTGTGATACCAAAACGACTCACGATGAACGATTTTTCTATTGTCTTGTCATTTGTCTGCTATGGAATAAACCCGGTTCATTTAAACAAACGGAATATTCGGAATCGTTAAAAAATAACCACTTGCTGTACATTTTTTGTTGCACTTCTTTTGCAAAGATGGTATGATATTTTACATAAACTGTCATAACTTTACAGATGAAGGAGCAGTTGATACCCATGCAGCAGACAATTGTTTTACCATCGGGATTTTCTTTTGATGTGACCAACATGCTGGGCGAAGGCCGGATCCAGCCGGCGGAAGTGGAGGCACTGGCTCCCCGGATCCGGCAGGCGGCGGAAGGGGTGGACAAGATCCGGAAGGAAGGACGGGCCAAAAACCATCTTTCCAAGGATGGGACTCCGGAACCGGTACTGTTTCCCCGGCTGCCTTACCCGGGACCGGATTCTCCCAACACCCCGGAACTGCTCCAGGAACTGAAGGAATTCGGGGAACAGGTCCGGGAAAAGCAGGATGCGGTGGTATTCTGCGGCGTTGGCGGCTCCTATCTGGGGGGCAAGGTGCTGGCGGACTGCTGCGCCAGCAGCTATTGGCACCGTCATCTGGACCCTATGCCTGCCGTGTTCTTCGGGGGCAACAATGTGGATCCGGAAGATGCGGACAACATCCGGGACGGGCTGGTGAAACTGGCGGACAAATGCCGGAAGGACCTGGACCGTCCGTTGCGGGTGCTGTTGGTGCCCATTTCCAAATCCGGCACCACTTTGGAACCTACCGCTGCTTTCCTTCATTATTACAGCTTCCTGACAGGTGAGGAAAGCCTGTTCCAGGTGAGCTGTGCCGTGGTTACGGACAAGCGGATGGAAAAGGGGCCCCTGAACCGGCTGGCCCGGAAGTACGGCTGGTCCATGTTCGACGTGCCCAACGGGGTGGGGGGACGGTTCAGCGTCCTGTCCACACCGGGCCTTGTGGTGGGGGCCGTCCTGGGCATGGACCTGGAGGAACTGCTGCGGGGTGCCCGGGAGATGGACCAGGCCTGCCAGGGCAGTGACCTGGACACCAACCCGGCTCTCCTGAATGCGGTGCTGAAGTACCTGGGGGCTAAAAACCACGGGGCAGTGATGGAAGTGATCATGCCCTACAGCCTGCGGCTGAAGGCGCTGGGAGAATGGTATGTGCAGCTGTTGGCGGAATCCCTGGGGAAACGGAAGGACCGGGACGGGAACACGGTGTTCTACGGACGGACGCCGGTGGTGGCCATCGGCACCACGGATATGCATTCCCAGACCCAGCTCCACCAGGACGGGCGCCGGGACAAGGCGGTCCAGTTCCTGTTTGTGGACAGCGAGAAAGGGCGGGTCCATATCCGGAATCCCTTCCCGGAAATCACGGAATATGACAAGTATGAGGGGCTGGATATGGGACAGGCCCTGGAAGTGGCCATGGAATCCAACGAAGAGGCCCTGGCCAGTGACCAGCGGCTGAACGCCCTGTACCGGCTGCCGGATGTAAATGAATACATGCTGGGCCATTTGTTCTACTTCCTGATGCTGAGCATCGCTTACGAAGGGGAACTGGCCAATGTGGATGCCTACGATCAGCCGGGTGTGGAAATCTACAAGCGGCTGATGGGGGAAAAGTTGAAGAAGAGATAAACAAGGGGTGCCGCCCAGCGGCACCCCTTTTCATTTCCCTATTCCCAAAGGTTCGTTCAATGCGTCTTCCAGCTGCTCCGGGGTGATCATGTCCTGTTCTGCCATCCGGTTCAGCACCAGGTTCCGGCGCTTTTTGCTGCCTTGCCAGTTGGCGTAGGGGTTCAGGGCGGTGGGGGCATAGGGGAGACCGGCCAGGGTGGCGGCCTGGGGCAGGCTCAGGTCTTTGGGCTTTTTGCCGAAGTATACCTGGGAAGCCTGCTTCACCCCGGTGGCACCGGACCCCAGGAAGGTGGTGTTCAGGTACATTTCCAGGATTTCCTCCTTGCTGCACCGGGCTTCCACCAACAGGGCCAGGGCCGCTTCCGCCGCTTTCCGCTTCACCGACTGGTCGGAAGTGAGCAGCAGGTTCTTCACCAGCTGCTGGGTGATGGTGCTGGCTCCTTCCACCACTTCGTCGTTCTGGATGTTCACCAGGGTGGCCCGGATGATCCCGTCAGGATCCACCCCGTGGTGGGAGTAGAACCGTTTGTCTTCCACCGCCACCTGGGCCTTGGGCAGCCAGGGGGACATCTGCTTCAGAGGCACCCAGTCTTCCCGGGGGATCCGGCTGTGGGCGATTTCCCGGATGTGCCACCCTTCCCACACCAGCTGGAGGGAACTAGGAAGTTCTTCCGGGGGCCGGGGGGTGCCGGCGGGGAAGGTCCGGGTCTCCTGGGAGGCAGGACGGGCCGGCCCGCCCACTTTTTCATGGATGGTGTCCGGCCGGGTCATGTGCCAGCACAGGGCCCCCGCCAGGATCACCAGGATGCACAACAGTTTCCGCATACGCATGTTCCCCCTTTTTACTCCTTCCATTGTAATGGATATGGCGGGAAAAATCCAATGGAATCGGGTTCACAAAATTGTACGGTCTTTTTGGAAAAAAGGTGGCTGTAAGACTCTCTTTCGTACTATAATGAAGACACATATCAGGACATGGCCTGCTCTGGAAAAAGTTGTGAAAAAGAGTTGCAAATTTATACATTAAAGCGTATAATAATGCGACATAAGGCAGGGATGGAAGGCGTGTCCTGATAAAGCGTATTCTATATGGTTCCGGATTCCGGACAAAAATCCCAAATACCTGAATTTGGATTAGGAGGAAATGCAATGCAGATCAAGAATAACGAAATGAACATATTAGTTGAAGCACTGCCATATTTAAGCGCTTTCAAGGGCAAAACAGTGGTCGTGAAATATGGCGGCAATGCCATGCTCAACGATGATCTGAAGAATAAAGTCCTGGAGGACATCGTCTTTCTCCGCTTCGCCGGCATGCGTCCGGTGGTGGTCCACGGCGGCGGTCCGGAAATCACTGCCATGCTCAAGGCCGCCGGGAAGAAATCTGAATTCGTCAGCGGCCTCCGGGTCACCGACAAGGAAACGGTGGAAATCGCCGAACTGGCCCTGGTGGGGAAGACCAACACGGATCTGGTCCGCCGGCTGAACGTCCTGGGGGGCAAGGCCGTAGGCCTCAACGGCAAGGACGCCAAACTCATCGAAGCCCGGAAGCATCTGGCGGATGTGTATGAAAACGGCCAAGTGAACCTGGTGGACATCGGTTATGTGGGCACGGTGGAAAAGGTGAACACGGACCTGATCAACCTGCTGCTGGCCAACGACTACATCCCGGTGATCGCTCCCACAGGCATCGGCCCTGACGGGGAAACCTACAACATCAACGCGGACAGCGTGGCCGGGGAAGTGGCCGGTGCCCTGAAAGCGGAAAAACTGCTGATGCTCACCGACGTAAAGGGCATCTACGAGGACCACAAGGACGAAAGCACCTTCCTGTCCACCCTGACCTTCGAAAAGGCTCAGGAACTGATCGTGAAGGGCAGCATCGACGGGGGTATGATCCCCAAGGTGAAGGCCTGCATCTCCGCCCTCAGCGGCGGGGCGGTGAAGACCCACATCATCGACGGGCGCCAGGAACACTCCATTCTCCAGGAAATCTTCTCCGACGAGGGTGTGGGTACGGAAGTCGTAAGAGACTGAAGGAGGAAGAGCGATACAATGGATACCAAAGAAATCATGGAAACCACTGATAAATATTATCTCCCGGTGTTCGGCCGGAGCCCCATTGCGCTGGACCACGGGGAAGGGGTTTACCTGTATGATACGGACGGGAATAAATACACGGATTTCCTGGCCGGGATCGCGGTGAATGCCCTGGGCTACGCTTATCCTCCTCTGGTGAAGGCGGTCAGTGAACAGGCAGCCAAGATCATGCACGGGTCCAACCTGTTCTATTATGAAATCCAGGCCAAAGCCGCCAGGCAGCTGTGCGAAGTCACCGGGTTCGACCGGGTGTTCTTCTGCAACAGCGGGGCGGAAGCCAACGAAGGGGCCATTAAACTGGCCCGGAAATACGGGAACAGCAAGGACCCGAAAAAGTTCAAGATCGTCACTGCCAAGGATTCCTTCCACGGCCGGACCATGGAGACCCTTACCGCCACCGGTCAGGATCATTACCATGAAGGGCTGAATCCTCTGCCGGAAGGGTTCATCTACGTGCCCTTCGGGGATACGGAAGCCCTGGAAAAGGTCATGGATGACCAGGTGTGCGGGGTGCTCCTGGAACCGATCCAGGGCGAAGGGGGCGTCCATGTGCCTCCTACCGGCTATCTGGAAAAGGTGAAGGAACTGTGCGAAAAGCACGATGCCCTGCTGATCTTCGATGAGATCCAGACCGGGGTGTGCCGGACCGGGTACTGGTTCGCCTGGATGCACAGCGGGGTGAAACCGGACATCATGACCCTGGCCAAAGCCATCGGCGGCGGCTTCCCCATGGGGGCTTTCGTGGTCCAGGAAAGACTGGCCCATGTGTTCGCACCCGGGGACCACGGTTCCACCTTTGGGGGCAACGCCCTGTCCTGCGCGTCCTGCTATGCAGCCATCAAGGCCATGAAGGACCTGGAACTGGACAAAAAGGCGGCGGAAGCCGGGGCCTATTTCAAGAAGGGCCTGGAAGGACTGAAAGCCAAGTATCCGGATAAGGTAAAAGACGTCCGGGGCCTGGGACTGATCCTGGGGCTGGAACTGGCCAAACCGGGTGCCAGCCTGGTACAGGGAGCCCTGAAGAAAGGGTTCATCATCAACTGCACCGCCGGGAACGTGCTGCGGTTCGTGCCGCCGCTGATCATCGGTGAAAAAGATATCGACGCACTGCTGAAGGGACTGGATGAGCTTCTGGCAGAATTCTGATAAAAAAGAAGGTATACTATGGCTTTGAGAAACAAGGATTTGATTTCCATCCATGATCTGTCGGTGGGGGAAGTGGCCACCATCCTGGATGTGAGCAGAAAACTGAAGAAAAAACAGAAGCTGGGAGAACCCCATGAATACCTGAAGGGGAAAACCCTGGCCATGATCTTTTCCAAGGCGTCCACCCGGACCCGGGTCTCTTTTGAAACCGGGTTCCATCAACTGGGGGGCCATCCCATCTACATGAGCGAAGCCACTTCCCAGATCGGCCGGGGGGAACCGGTAAAGGACACCGCCCGGGTGCTGTCCCGGTTCGTGGACGGGATCATGATCCGCACCTTCTCCCATGAAGCGGTGAAGGAACTGGCGGACTACGCCACGGTGCCGGTGATCAACGGGCTCACGGATCTGCTCCATCCCTGCCAGGCCCTGACGGACATGTTCACCATCCTGGAATACAAGGATGTGCTGAAGGGACGGAAGCTGGTGTATGTGGGAGACGGGAACAACATGGCTCATTCCCTTATGTTCGCCTGCGCCAAGGTGGGCATGAACATGGTCTGCGCCAGCCCCAAAGGCTACCAGCCGGATCCTCACATCGTGGCCCAGGCCAAGATGGATGCGGCCATTACCGGATGCACCATCACCGTCCAGGAAGACATGGAAGACGCGGCCAAGGGAGCGGATGTGCTCTATACGGATGTGTGGGCCAGCATGGGGGAAGAAGCCCAGCGGGAAGAACGGAAAAAGGCCCTCCACGACTACCAGATCAACCAGCATCTGCTGGACCTGGCCCGTCCGGACGCCATGGTGCTCCACTGCCTGCCCGCCCACCGGGGGGAGGAAATCACCGACGATGTAATCGAAGGACCTCACTCTGCAGTGTTCGACGAGGCGGAAAACCGACTCCATGTGCAGAAAGCCATTATGGCCTTGCTGATGAGCGACGCGGTGCTGTAAAATAAAAAGATAGAACGAATAAAGGAGAGACGTACAATGGATAAAAAAGACATCAAAAAAGTAGTCCTGGCCTATTCCGGCGGTCTGGATACTTCCTGCATCATTCCCTGGCTGAAGGAAAACTACAACAACTGTGAAGTGATCACGGTGACTGCAGACATCGGGCAGGGGGAAGAAGTGGCTCCCGTCCATGACAAAGCCATTAAATCCGGTGCCAGCAAGGCCTATATCCTGGACCTGCGGGATGAATTCCTGAGAGAATACGCCTGGCCCATGGTGAAGTCCGGTGCCGTCTATGAAAAGAAATACCTGCTGGGCACCTCCATTGCACGGCCCATCATCGCCAAATATCTGGTGGACATCGCCCTGAAGGAAGGGGCGGACGCCATTGCCCACGGGGCTACCGGCAAGGGCAACGACCAGGTCCGGTTCGAACTGGGCATCAAGGCCCTGGCTCCCCAGCTGAAAGTCATCGCTCCCTGGAGAGAATGGCAGATCAAATCCCGGGATGACGCCATCGACTACGCTGCCGCCCACAATATCCCGGTCCCTGTGACCAAGAAAAAAGACTACAGCATGGACCGGAACATCTGGCACCTGTCCCACGAAGGCAGCGACCTGGAAGATCCCTCCAACGAACCCAAATCTGAAATCTACATCATGAGCCAGACTCCGGAAGCCGCTCCGGACAAGGATGAATACCTGACCCTGGACTTTGAACAGGGGGTTCCTGTGGCCGTCAACGGCAAGAAGATGGAACCGGTGGAAATGATGGAAACCCTGAATGAAATCGGCAAACGGAACGGCATCGGCATTGCCGACATGGTGGAAAACCGGCTGGTGGGCATGAAGGACCGTGGGGTTTACGAAACTCCTGGTGGCACCATCATCTACTACGCCCACAACGAACTGGAAAACCTGTGTCTGGACCGGGCCACCTACAACTACAAGGAACAAATCGGCATCCGGTATGCGGAACTGGTTTACGACGGCATGTGGTTCTCTCCTCTGCGGGAAGCCCTCCAGGCCTTTGTGGATGAAACCCAGAAGACCGTCACCGGTACCGTGAAGATGAAGCTGTACAAAGGCAACATCATCTCCGCCGGCACCACCAGCCCCTATTCCCTGTACAGCAAGGAATACGTCACCTTCGGGGAAGACGAAGTGTACAACCAGGCTGATGCCCAGGGCTTCATCAACCTGTTCGGGCTGCCTCTTACGGTAAGAGCCCTCATGAAACAGGGGAAACTGAAATAATGAGCAAGACGAAACTGTGGGGAGGCCGGTTCAGCAAGGACACCAACGCCCTGGTGGATGCCTTCAACGCCTCCATCGATTACGACAAACGGCTGTACCATGAGGACATTCGGGGGAGCATCGCCCATGCCCACATGCTGGCCAAGGTGGGGATCATCAGCCAGGAAGACGCCGCAGCCATCGAAAAAGGGCTGAAGGAGATCCTGGGAGAGATCCAGGCCGGGAAATTCAACTTCAGCACGGAGCTGGAAGACATCCACATGAACATCGAGGCGGCCCTGACGGAAAAGATCGGGGACGCCGGGGCCCGGCTCCATACGGCCCGGAGCCGGAACGACCAGGTGGCCCTGGACATGCACATGTACATGAAACGGGAAGTCACCGAGATCATGGAGCTTTTGATCGCCTTTGAGGAAGCCCTGCTGACCATGGCGGAAAAGCACCTGAAGACCCTGATGCCCGGGTATACCCATCTCCAGCGGGCTCAGCCCATTACCTTTGCTCATCACATGCTGGCCTACTTCAACATGCTCCGCCGGGATTTCCGCCGGCTCCAGGGAGTGTGGGACGGGGCGGACATCATGCCTCTGGGGGCCGGTGCCGTGGCCGGGACCACCCTGCCCATCGACCGGTTCCAGGTGGCGGAAGAGCTCCATTTCTCCCATGTATACGGGAACAGCATGGATGCGGTCAGCGATCGGGATTATGTGCTGGAATTCCTCAGCTTTGCTTCCCTTCTCATGATGCATCTGTCCCGTCTCAGCGAGGAAATGTGCTTGTGGTCTTCCACGGAATTCGGGTTCATCGAGCTGGACGACGCTTTTGCCACTGGTTCTTCCATGATGCCTCAGAAGAAGAATCCGGACATCTCTGAACTGGTCCGGGGGAAGACCGGCCGGGTGTACGGCCACTTGACCGCCCTTCTGACCACCCTCAAAGGGCTGCCCCTGGCTTACAACAAGGACCTCCAGGAAGACAAGGAAGGGTTCTTCGATGCCATCGACACGGTGAAGTTCTCCCTCCAGGTGTACCGGGACATGATCCTCACCACCAAGGTCAACGAGGAAAAGATGGCGGAAGCGGTCCACAAGGACTATTCCAACGCCACGGACCTGGCGGACTACCTGGTGCGGAAGGGGATGCCCTTCCGGAAGGCCCACGGGGTAGTGGGGAAGGCGGTGGCCAAGGCCATTGCCGAACACAAGCTGCTGGGTCAGCTGACACTGGAAGAATACAAGGAAATGTGTCCTCTCTTCGAGGCGGACCTTTTGGAATGCCTGAAACCGGAAAACTGCGTGGCAGCCCGGACCAGCTACGGCGGCCCTGCTCCCCAGAACAACGCCGAACAGGTGAAAATGGGAAAAGAAGCGGTGGAAGAGCAGAAGAAAGTGCTGGAAGAATTGAAAGAACGGATATAAGAAAAAAGGGGTGCTGCACATTGCGTGCAGCACCCCTTTATACGTTCCGTTTTGCCAGGCGCTCTACGGGTTCCGGGTTGGGGGTGAACTGGGGGTCGAAGTCTGTGTTCAAAAAGGCCAGGGCGTAGGCCACTCCCATGGCGGCACCAGTGGTGAGACCGGTTTCATCCATGTCGAATTCCGGGGTGTGGTGGTTGGCCCCGCAGCCTTTTTCCGGGTTGGCGATGCCGGTGAAGGCCAGGACTCCCGGATATTCCTGGAGGAACAGGGCGAAGGATTCCGAGGCCATCCAGGGCTGGGGATCCTGAAGGGCATCCGGTCCCAGGGCGTCCGCCACCGCCTTCCGGCCCAACTGGGCGCAGGCCGTATTGTTCCGGGCTTCGAACAGGGCTTCGGGCATGTGCAGGATTTCCCCTTCACAGCCGTAAATATCAGCGTTGGCGGCCAGGGCCTTCTTCAGGAAGTCCTCAAAGGGCTTCCCGGCCTTCTGGTAGTTGAAGAACCGGGCGGTGCCTCCGAAGGTCAGGTCTTCCGGGATCACATTGTACTTTTCTCCGCTGTGGACGAACCCCAGGGAGAAGGTGAGGCATTCAAAGGGATCCACCTTCCGCTGGCGGAATTCGTTCAGCTGCTGGTACAGGGCGGCAAAGCAGTCCATAGGATTGTTGGCCAGGTCCGGCCGGGCTCCGTGGCCGAAGGTCCCCTTCAGCCGGATCACAAAGGAACAGCCGCCTCCCATGACCGCCCCGGGGGTGATGGACACTTTCCCTGCCGGCAGGTCCCACCGCACATGGGTGGCGTAGCAGCCGTCGATGGTGAGGCCGGATTCCTTCACAATATAGGGCAGCAGGTTCTGGATGTCTCCGCTTTCTTCTTCTCCCCGTTCAAAGCACAGCACCACTTTCCCGGCAAAGGCTTCCTTGTGGGAAACCAGGATCCGGGCGGCGGTAAGCAGCATGGCCATGTGGCCGTCGTGGCCGCAGGCATGGGACACCCCGGGCACCTGGGAAAGGCAGACTTTGGGACCTTTCAGATTTTCCGGACTTTCGGCAATGGGGAGAGCGTCGGTGTCCGCCCGCATGAGCAGGGTCTTTCCGGGCTTTCCGCTGTCGATGATCCCCAGAAGCCCTCCGTCAGGGACGTTGATGGTGGGAATCCCCAGGTCCTTCAGGTAGGCTTCCAAAAAAGCGATGGTGTTCACTTCCCGGCAGCTGAGCTCCGGGTTTTCATGGAAATGGCGGCGGAGGCGGAGGGTTTCAGGAAATTCCGCCTGGGCCAGGGCAAGGATATTCATAAGCAGATTCCTTTCTACAGCAGATTGTGAAAATGGGATTTTCCTTCAGTATACCACGGATGATTGTCATTTTTTCGTCTTCAGCGTATAATTATAATATTGTATTGAAGTGGATTTCTGTACCCATGAAGATAGAGAAATTGGCGGTAAGGAGGATGAAGTATGGGAGGACATGTAATTGGCCTGATCCACACCGTGACCATGCTGGATGTAATCGACATCCTGGTGGTGGCGTTTTTTCTCAATAAACTGTACCAGATGCTGAAGAACACCCGGGCGGCGTCCCTGGTGAAAGGGCTGTTGATGCTGCTGGCGATCATGCTGATCAGCAAGTGGCTGAATCTGTATGTGATCAACTGGATCCTGGAAAAATTCATGACCGTGGTGATGATCGCCCTGCCGGTGGTGTTCCAGCCGGAACTCCGCCGGGCCCTGGAGCAGATCGGCCGGGGGAAACTGTTCCGCCGGAGCACGGTGCTCAACGAAATGCAGGTGGAGAACATGCTGGAAGCGGTGGCCACCACTGCCGACGACCTGAGCCGGAACAAGATCGGGGCACTCATGGTGTTCGAGCGGGAAACCGGGCTGGATGACTACATCGAAACCGGGATCCCCATTGACGGGCTGATCAGTACGGCCCTGTTCGAGAACATCTTCATCCCCAACACCCCCCTCCACGACGGGGCGGTGATCATCCGGGGAGACCGGATCGCAGCGGCCAGCTGCCTTTTGCCCTTGACGGAAGCCCGGAACCTGAGCCAGGAACTGGGGACCCGGCACCGGGCGGCCATCGGCCTTTCCGAACAGACCGATGCCCTGATCCTGGTGGTCAGCGAAGAAACCGGGACCATTTCCCTGGCCCGGGGGGGCGCCCTCCAGCGGTACCTGACCCACCGGGATGTGAAGGACCTGCTGCGGCCGGTGATGAAGACTCCCATGCTGAACTGGAAGGATACCATCCTGGCCAAACTGGGGAAGAAACATGCCCCGTCCGACGACCAGAAAGGAGGCAGCGGCCATGGTGAAAAATAACCAGACCCCCAACCGGAATTCCTGGCTGGTGCGGATCATGTCCGTGGTCTGTGCCTGCATCCTGTGGGTGTATGTGATGAACGAACAGAACCCCATCACCACCAAGACCTTCCAGGTGCCTTTGACGGCCCAGAACCTGGCGGAAGACATGGTGGTGAAGGACCTGCCGGAAACGGTGAATGTGAAGGTCAGCGGCACCCGGTCCCAGATCGCCGTGCTCCGGGAAGGGGACGTCAAGGCCTTCATCGACTTTACCGACGCCCCCAAGGGACGGAACACCTACAACGTCCAGGCCACCACCCGGATGGGGGAAGTGGCGGAAGTGACCCCCAGCCTGCTCCAGCTGGAAACGGACTCTCTGGCGGAAAAGACCATGAACCTGGAACCCCGGATCGTAGGGGTGCCCAACAGCGGGGTCACCGTAAGCCAGATGGATCTGTCTCCCACCAAAGTGACCATCAAGGGGGCCAGCGCCCGGATCTCCCAGGTGGACAAGGTACTGGTGATGGTGGATATCAGCCATCACGACCGGAACTTCTCCACAGATGCCACAGCGGTGGCAGTGGACCGGACCGGACGGGAAATGTATGACGTGAAGGTGGTGCCCGGGAAGATCAAGACCACCGTGACCATTGTGCGCCAGCTGGGGACCAACGACTTCCCGGTGAAGGCCAACATGTCCGGACAGCTGCCGGAAGGGGTCACCTTAAAGAGCGTGAAGATCACTCCGGACAGTGTGCGGCTTACGGCGGAACCCAAGGTGCTGGGAGGCATCCGGGAAATCCTTACCGCCCCCATTGTCCTCAACAACGTGACCAGTGATGTGGAACTGAAGATGCCTCTCCAGATCCCGGATCAGGTGCTGGCGGACCAGCACAGCGTCATTGTGGAAATTACCTTGCAGAAAGGAACGGAAAAGCAGGATGGCAGCAAAGCCGACGGAAATCAGAATCAATAACCTGCGGGTGGGGCTGGACAGCCGCCATTCCCTGGTGCAGATCGTAGGAAAGAAATACCATTTGCCGGAAAAAGCCCTCCGGCAGGTGGAAGTGGTCCGGAAGGCAGTGGATGCCCGGCGGAAAAGCAATATCTGCCTGGTATACCATGTGAAGGCCACGGTGGATGTACCCACAGGGGTGCTCCAGAAGCTCCTCCGGGATCCTCAGGTGACCCTGTGGGAAGAAAAACCGGAACCCCCGGCGGTGTTCGGCACCGAAAAGCTCCAGGGCCGTCCGGTGGTGATCGGCCTGGGGCCGGCAGGCCTTGTGGCGGCTCTGGAACTGGCCCGGCACGGGTACGCTCCTTTGGTGGTGGAACGGGGCAGGGACCTGTCCCACCGGGTGAAGGACGTGGAACAGTTCTGGAAGACCGGGAAACTGGACCCGGTGAGCAATGTGCAGTTCGGCGCCGGAGGAGCCGGGACCTTTTCTGACGGGAAGCTGACCACCCGGGTCAACGACCCCATTATGGGCCACCTGCTCCGGACTTTTGTGGAAGCCGGGGCGCCCAAAGAGATCCTGACGGAACAGAAGCCCCACGTGGGCACGGACAAGCTGCGGCTTATGGTCACCGGGCTTATCAGCCGGATCAAAAAGGCCGGGGGCCAGATCCGGTATGAGACCCAGGTGACGGACTTCCGGGTGGATCCGGAACAGGGCCTTACGGCGGTGGAACTGAACGGGAAAGAATGGGTGGCCACCAACGGGGTGATCCTGGCCTGCGGCCACAGTGCCCGGGACACCTATGAAACCCTGCTGAAACGGTCCGTGCATCTGGAGGCCAAGGCCTTTGCAGTGGGGGTGCGGATCGAGCACGAACAGGCTCTCATCAACCGGGCCCAGTACGGGAAGTTCGCCAATCATCCCCAGCTGGGGGCGGCGGATTATGCCCTGATCTTCCATGACAAGGAAACGGGCCGGGCGGTGTATTCCTTCTGCATGTGCCCGGGAGGCCAGGTGGTGGCCTCTGCTTCGGAACAGGGGGGACTGGTGGTGAACGGCATGAGCCCCTTCAAACGGGATACGGGGCTGGCCAACAGCGCCCTGGTGGTCAGCGTGGACCCGGGGGATTTCCCGGCCGGTCCTTTGGGAGGCATGGAATTCCAGCGGAAGTACGAACACCTGGCCTGGAAGGTGAGCCGGGATTACCGGGCCCCGGCCCAGACCAGCCGGAGCTTCCTGGAACGGACTGCTCCGGACCTGAAGGTGAAGTTCCGTCCCAGCTACCGGCCGGGCCTTGTGCCGGCGGACCTGCGGAAGATTTTGCCGGACTTTGTGACGGAATCCCTGGAACATGGGCTGCGGGATTTTGAACGGAAGCTGCCCGGGTTCAGCACCCAGGGGCTGATGATCGGGGTGGAGACCCGGACTTCGGCTCCGGTGCGGATCCTCCGGGGAGAGGACGGCCAGTCGGTGAACTGCCGGGGGCTGTACCCCACCGGAGAAGGGGCCGGCTACGCCGGCGGCATCATGAGCGCCGCCATGGACGGGTACCATCAGGCCAGAAGGCTGATGGGGAGGTTTGGGGTACCCGTCGGGAGTCAGAAGGCTGAAGGTTGAAACCATTGGAAGGAACCAGGCTTCCGGGTTCCTGTGAAGGGAAACGCAGCTGGCGCTGCTAACCCACCACCAGCCTGACGGCTGGGGAACCGCAGCTGGCGCTGCTAACCCACCACCAGCCTGACGGCTGGTCCCCCGCCCTTGTAAAGGGCGGATATCCGCTGGGGCCTCGACAGTTATACAGTCCGCTCCCATGTGTATGGTGGATAGCCGCTGGGGGCTCGGGCTCATTGCCTAGGCGGCACCAGAGACAACAAAGGAGTGATTGGCAGGAGCATTGAACTTATATTTATAGTTTTGTTTCTGTCCGTCCCCTGAAAGGGGCGTAAGCAGGGAGCATCCGCTTTAGCGGATAGCGAGGTCGCTTATGCCGCAGCTGGGGACCGTCGCGCCTGCGCAATGGTGGTGGGTTAGCAGCCCTTGGGCTGCGTTTTCGTTCAATGCCAAAAGCCCATGGGGTTTGGCTTCCATGGGCTTTCAAAACTGTGCTATAATAAATTGATTGACAGTAATATACAAGGAGATGCTTTTATGGAAAACATCATCATCACCGGGCACAAGAACCCGGATACGGACTCCATCTGCTCTGCCCTGAGCTACACCTGGATCAAGACCCAGCTGGGGGAAAAGGTCACCGCCTGCCGGGCCGGGAAGGTGAACCCGGAAACCCAGTTTGTGCTGGACCACTGGAAAGTGGCGGCTCCGGAACTGGTGGAAAAGGTGGACGAAGGCCAGAAGATCATCCTGGTGGACCACAATGAAATGAGCCAGGCTGTGGACGGACTGGACAAGGCCAACCTGCTGGAAATCATCGACCATCACCGTCTGGGGGGTATCGTCACCGCCAATCCCCTGTTCGTCCGGATGCAGCCGGTAGGGTGCACTGCCACCATCCTGTACAATGTGGCTGTGGAAAACGGTCTGACCCTGCCCAAGGAAATCGCCGGGCTGCTGTTCTCCGCCATCAGTTCCGACACCCTGTACTTCAAGTCTCCCACCACCACGGAAAAGGACAAGGAAGCTGCCGGTGCCCTGGCCAAGATCGCGGAAATCGCTGATCCCCAGGCCTATGCCCTGGAAATGCTCCAGGCCGGTTCCGCCATCAACTCCATGAGTGCGGAAGAAATCTGCCATGGGGACATGAAGGAATTCGACTTCCCTCAGGGGAAAGTCACTGTGGCCCAGGTGAACGTGATGAACGGGGAAGCTGCCAAAGCCAAATGGCCGGAACTCCAGAAAGCCCTCCAGGCCATGGTGGACGGAGGAGAAGCGGACACCACCCTGCTGATGGTCACCGACATTATGGACGAAGTCACCGAGCTGCTGTGGGCCGGCAAGAACAAGGACATCCTGGACAAGGCCTTCGGGAAGGCTGAAGCCGACGGCCATTACCACCTGCCCAAGGTGCTGTCCCGGAAGAAACAGATCGTACCGCCTCTGACCGACGCGTTTAAGGGGTAAGAGCGTAAAGGTGCTGCACAAAAAGCGTGCAGCACCTTTTTTGTCAATGGTCAATACCACCTACCCACCTACCCATCAATATATCCTATACCGTACCCCGTTTTTTCGTATTTTTCCCTTTATCCCATCTGTGGTATGATACATACAGTACATAGAGCTGTCTTTGTTTGGGAAAGGAGAATATGATATGGCGGATAAAATCAAGATGACCACCCCTCTGGTGGAAATGGACGGGGATGAAATGACCCGGATCCTTTGGAAGATGATCAAGGATATCCTGATCCTTCCTTATGTGGATCTGAAAACGGAATATTACGACCTGGGCATGAAGCACCGGGATGATACGGACGACCAGGTGACCATCGATTCAGCCCTGGCAACGAAAAAGTACGGGGTGGCTGTGAAATGCGCCACCATTACGGCCAATGCGGCCCGGGTAAAGGAATATGGCTTGAAAAAGATGTGGGCCAGCCCCAACGGCACCATCCGGGCCATTTTGGACGGGACGGTGTTCCGGAAGCCCATTATGGTGAAGGGCATCCGGCCTCTGATCCCCACCTGGGAAAAGCCCATTACCATTGCCCGGCACGCCTACGGGGATATTTACAAGAACACGGAAATCCGGGTGGAGGGCCCGGCCAAGGCGGAACTGGTGGTTACCGGAGCGGATGGGAAGGTGACCCGCCGGACCATTATGGACTTCCAGGATGCCGGGATCGTCCAGGGAGTCTACAACACGGACCGGTCCATCAGCAATTTTGCCCGGTCCTGCTTCAACTATGCCCTGGAACAGAAGGAAGACCTGTGGTTTGCCACCAAGGACACGGTGTCCAAGATCTATGACCACCGGTTCAAGGATATTTTCCAGGATATCTACGACCGGGAATACAAGGAAAAGTTCGAAGCCGCCGGCATCGAATATTTCTACACCCTCATCGACGACGTGGTGGCCCGGGTGGTCCGGTCCAAAGGGGGCATGATCTGGGCCTGCAAGAACTACGACGGAGACGTGATGAGCGACATGATGGCCACCGCCTTCGGGAGCCTGGCCATGATGACTTCCGTGCTGGTGTCCCCGGACGGCTGCTATGAATACGAAGCGGCCCACGGCACGGTACAGCGCCACTATTATCGGTACCTGAAAGGGGAAAAGACCTCCACCAACCCGGTGGCCACCCTGTTTGCCTGGACCGGGGCCCTGCGGAAACGGGGCCAGATGGACCAGCTGCCGGCCCTGGTGGATTTTGCCGACCGGCTGGAAAAAGCCACCATCCAGACCCTTGAAGAAGGGATCATGACCGGGGATCTGGTAGCTGTATCCACCCTGCCGGATAAAAAGAAGGTCAACAGCGAAGAATTCCTGGAAGCCATCCGGGAGAGGATGTAAGGAAGGGGTGCTGCCTATGCAGCACCCCTTTTTCAATAGGCCCTTTTCCCGTACACCGGGTGTTCTGTAGGCTTCAGGGTCAGGCGCTTGGCCAGTTCCACGGCCTCTTCCAGGTGCAGGTCGGTTTTGTTCCCGTGCTCTTCGAAGATGCACATGGGGTTGTCGGCGCCGATTTCGCTGCCGGGCATATACAGGTACTGGTCGTTGTCCCGGTCGCCCAGGATGATGCCGGCACGGAGTTCTTCGGACATAATGACGGACATGATGATGTCCTCCTTTCAGGATAATCAAGGGAAGAGGGAAGGGGGGACCGGGCGGTGCATAA
>NZ_FR902079.1:0-10021 GCF_000437815.1 Acidaminococcus sp. CAG:542 | reverse complement strand
GTCGTTTCTCATTCTAACAGCCCTGCCATTCCCTGACAAGGGATTCTTTGGTATAATGGTGGAGTAGATTTGCAGGAAAGGGATGTGAGAGTATGAACAGACCCATTGCCAGTATCGATGTGGGACGGGCGGCTTTGCGGATGGCGCTGACGGCCACCCGGGAAGAAGAGGACCGGCTGAAGGAGCGGCTCCGGGAACAGGGGTTCCGGGCGGCGGCTGTAGATTTTGGAGGAGAGTTCCTGCCTTCCATCAAGAAAATCGTGGAACGGGCGGTGGTGGCCTCGGAACGGCAGAACATCGTCACCGACACCCATGTGGGAGCAGGCACGGTGGCCGGGGCGGCCCATGAAGCCCTGGAACAGATGATGGACAAGGCCATCGGCTTCAATGTAGGGGGCAAAATCGGAGTGGCCCGGTACGGGGAGCACCTTTGTGTGGCGGTGTACATGAGTGTGGGGGTCCTGAACCTGAACGAACTGGGCGTGGGGCTGGCTCACCGGAGCCTGGCAGGCATCGATTGAAAAAAGCATAAGAAAGTGAAAAAAAGTTGTTGACATTTTTCGCTTTCCTATGCTAGAATAAGTGAGTCGTCGGATGGCGGCAAGGTAATATGGTGGATATGGTGAAGCGGTTAACACACCGGATTGTGGCTCCGGCACGCGTGGGTTCGATCCCCACTATCCACCCCACCTTTTTTTTTACCTTTTTGGGGCATAGCCAAGTCGGTAAGGCACGGGACTTTGACTCCCGCATGCGTTGGTTCGAGTCCAGCTGCCCCAGCCAAGTGATTCACTAGCTCAGTTGGTAGAGCACCTGACTTTTAATCAGGGTGTCCCGGGTTCGAGTCCCGGGTGGATCACCATTTTTTTATACCCAAATGCGGCTGTGGCGGAATTGGCAGACGCGCCAGATTTAGGATCTGGTGTCCAAGACGTGCAGGTTCAAGCCCTGTCAGCCGCACCAATATCATAAAAAAAGAAAGACTGTTGCGTTGGCAACAGCCTTTCTTTTTTTATTCCAGCGATTCAAAATAGGAGAATCTCCATCCCTTCAGGGTCTTTACATAGGGGAAAATGGTCTTTCTGGTTTCCACTATGTTGGTTTTGCCGTGGGCCGGGTCTTCCATCATGGGAGTGGATACTTCCAGGTTGATCCGGGTGGGGGATTCCCGCAGGATGTTGATGGTGGAGGTCCCTTTCCGCAGGTCCCGGGCTTTGGCACTGGGAGCCACGTACAGTTTTCCGTCGAATTCCCGGTACATCCGGCTGTCGCTGATGATGAAACCGGCCAGGGCTTCGGTGAAGCATTCGTTGACCTTGGTCTTTAAGGCCATCATGGTGGGATAATTCTTGTCCGCCACCGTGTAGTAGATCATGTACCCGGTGTCCTTCTTTTCCTTCCCATCGGTTTCCAGGGGATGATGTTCGAACCATTCATAGACGGTGTTGGCTTCCTGGAAGGCCTGGATCACTTCCTGATCCGTAGGGGCTTCCGGGGAGGCAAAAGCGGTGAAGATTCCGCTGACCACCAGCACGGCAGTCAGGAACAAAGAACGCAGTATTTTCATGGAATGCACTCTCCTTCTGTTTGGTCCTTTTATTGTATCATAGTTTGGCAGGATGTGGTATCATCTTCCCTGTGGGGGACAATCGGTCAACGGTCAGCGGCGGTCGAAAGCCGGCAAGGCTGGCTTTGAACAACGACGAACGATGAGCGATGAACGATCCACGATAAACGATGAACAAAACCAAGGAGTGTGCATAACGTGAAATATCAGGCGGTGGTGTTTGATCTGGATGGGACCCTGCTGGATACCCTGACGGATCTGTGGAACAGCGTGAACGAGGCCTGCCGGGAATACGGCTGTGCCCCCAGGACCAGGCTCCAGGTGCGCCGGGCCCTGGGAAACGGCTTGGAGAACCTGCTGCGGAAATCCCTGCCCCAGGAGGACGAGAACAAATTCCAGCGGGTGTTCCAGGATTTCCGGGCCTATTATCTGAAGCACTGCAATGAGGCCACCCGGCCCTATGAAGGGATCCCGGAACTGCTGAAAGAGCTCCAGGACCTGGGGGTGAAGCTGGCCATTGTGTCCAACAAGGCCCATCCGGCGGTGCTGTCTCTCCGGGACCGGTATTTTCCGGAAACCATGAAAGTGGCCATGGGGGAAAGCCAGGGAGTCCGCCGGAAGCCGGCTCCGGATACGGTGGTCCGGGCTCTGGAGGAACTGGGGATTCCCAAAGACCAGGCGGTGTATGTGGGGGATTCAGAAGTGGACAAAATGACGGCGGACAATGTGGGGATGGACTGCTTCCTGGTGACCTGGGGGTTCCGGGACAGGGACGAACTGGCAGCCCTCCGGCCCACTGCCCTCATCGACCGACCGGAACAAATCCTGGAGAAAATAAAGGGATAGGGAAAACACTGGACAATATAAGGTTCAGGCGGTATAATACAGATAAAAGAGCAACCCTCCGATGTGCGAGTCGAATTCCATATGTTTTGAGCCAACACTCTCTATAAGGGAGCCCGTGAACTCCGGCCGTTGATGATATGCCCTTTCGAGGGGACATCAGATATGACAGGGAGGGCACCCACCTGCTTAGGCAGGTTCAAAACTCGGAATTGGTACGGCATTGTAGGGCTCTTTCTTTTTTTATACCAAAATAAAGGAGCCGTGAACGCGGATGCTCATCCAGATTTTCCTGGTGGTCCTGCTGGACCGGATCACCAAATTTTTCATTACCCATACCATGACCGTCGGGATGAGCTTCCCGGTGATTCCCGGGGTGGTGAGCTGCACCTATGTGCTGAACCCGGGGGCGGCTTTCGGCCTGCTGGAATACCAGCGGGTTTTCTTTGTGGTGATCACCCTTCTGGCGGCAGGCGCCGTCTTCTATTTCCGGGACCACATCCACCGGGAGGGACCCAAGGCCCGGCTGGGGACGGGACTGTTCCTGGGAGGCGCCCTGGGGAACCTGATCGACCGGATCGCCACCGGGTATGTGATCGATTTTGTGGACTTTCATTTCTGGCCGGTGTTCAACGTGGCCGATATCTTTATCTGTGTGGGAGTGGGGCTGATCGTATGGAGTATGCTGGAGAACGAAACCGGGAAAACCCGGCAACCGGAACCCAAGGACAAACCGGGGACGGGAGCCGTCTGATCGTAACAGAACCGGCGGGGCCGGAAGAAAAGGGCCTCCGAACCGACGTGTTCCTGGCCGCCCGGCTGGACTGCACCCGGTCCGCCGTCCAGCATGACATCCAGGAAGGCCGGGTGACCCGGCAGGGGAAACCGGCCAAGGCCAATACCAAAGTGAAAGAAGGGGATGTGTTCCAGGTGCTGGTGCCCTCGCCGGTGGATCTGGCGGCCAAACCGGAGAACATCCCCCTGGACATCCTCTATGAAGATGAGGATGTGATCGTGGTGAACAAGCCCCGGGGGATGGTGGTCCACCCGGCGGCGGGGAACCCGGACGGGACGCTGGTGAACGCCCTGCTGTACCACTGCAGGGACCTTTCCGGGATCAACGGGGTGATCCGGCCGGGGATCGTCCACCGGCTGGACAAGGACACCAGCGGGGTGATGATCTGCGCCAAGAACGATTTGGCCCACCAGTCCCTGGCGGAGCAGATCCAGAAAAAGGAAGCCAAACGGACCTACCTGGCCATTGTCCGGGGGAACGTGAAAGAGGACCATGGGCACATCGAGACCCAGCTGGACCGGGATCCCCGGGACCGGAAGAAGATGGCGGTGGTGCCTGCAGGGGGCCGCTGGGCGGCTACTGATTATGAGGTGCTGGAGCGGTACGGAAAATTCACCGTGGTCCGCTGCCGGCTCCTGACCGGCCGGACCCATCAGATCCGGGTCCACATGACCTATATCGGCCACCCTCTGGTAGGGGATCCCAAATACGCCCCCCAGAAGACCTGCTTTTCCATCAGCGGACAGGCCCTCCATTCGGAGCAGCTGACCTTCCGCCATCCCCGGACCGGAGAGTGGATGACCTTCACTGCCCCGGTGCCGGCTGATATGCAGACCATCCTGACCCGTCTCCGGAACGGGCAGTTCCATTGACAAGGAGGAAGTAACATGAGCGTTTCTGTGAAGAAAAAAACCATTATGGATGCCGATGCCATGCGCCGGGCCCTGGTCCGGATCTCCCACGAGATCGTGGAACGGAACAAAGGGGTGGACAATGTGGCCCTGGTGGGAATCCGCACCCGGGGAGTGCCTCTGGCCAACCGGCTGGGGCAGGAAATCGAAGCCATCGAGGGCGTGAAGCTGCCGGTGGGCTCCTTGGACATCACCCTGTACCGGGACGATCTGTCCACCCTGGGGTACAACCCGGTGATCAGTGAAACGGACATCGATTTCGACCTGAACGGAAAGACGGTGATCCTGGTGGACGATGTGCTGTTCACCGGCCGGACCATCCGCAGCGCCCTGGACGCCCTTATCGACATGGGCCGGCCCAAGGCCATCCAGCTGGCGGTGATGGTGGACCGGGGCCACAAGGAACTGCCCATCCGGGCGGACTATGTGGGGAAGAACGTGCCCACCAGCAACAGTGAGACCGTGGATGTGTCCCTGACGGAAATCGACGGCAGCGACGAAGTGGCCCTGTCCGACATCCAGGGATAAGAAGGGACTGCCGTGCGTTTAAAAAGTTTCTCAGCCCATGGGTTCAAATCCTTTGCAGACAAAGTAAATATCGAATTCGAGCCGGGGATCACCGCCATTGTGGGCCCCAACGGCAGCGGCAAAAGCAACATTTCAGACGCCATCCGGTGGGTCATGGGGGAACAGAGCGTAAAGTACCTCCGGGGCACCAAAATGGAGGACGTGATCTTCGCCGGCAGCAGCGGCCGACGTCCCATGGGCATGGCGGAAGTGGACCTGGTGTTCGACAACACGGACCACACCCTGCCGGTGGAATTCGACGAGGTGAGCCTCCAGCGCCGGGTGTTCCGGAGCGGGGACAGCGAATATTCCATCAACGGGAAGAACTGCCGGCTGAAGGACGTGGTGTCCCTTCTGGCGGATACCGGGCTGGGACGGGGGTCCCTGTCCATCATCGGCCAGAACAAGATCGACGAGATCCTCAACAGCCGTCCGGAAGACCGGCGGGCCATTTTCGAGGAAGCGGCGGGGATCGCCAAGTACCGGATCCGGAAGAAGGAAGCCCTCCGGAAACTGGACGACACGGCAGCCAACCTGCTGCGGATCCACGATATCCAGAGCGAGATCGAAAACCAGCTGGTGCCCCTGGAAGCAGCAGCGGAAAAAGCCCGGCAGTATGAAGCCATCAGCGCCCGGCTCCGGCAGGTGAAGGTGACCCGGCTGCTGGGCCAGCTGGCTTCTCTGGAAAAAGAAAAGGCCCGGCTCACGGAAAAACTCACTCTGCTGGAAAACCAGCTGAAGGAACTGGCGGAACTGTCCGGGGCCCTGGGCAAACAGCAGGAAGCCCTGGAACAGCAGCTCCAGGAACGGGAAAACGCCTACAGCGCCTACCAGGAACAGATCCTGGCCCGGGAAAAGGAAGCCGCCGGGTACCGGAGCCAGAAGGCGGTCCAGGAGGAACGGATCCAGCAGAGCCGGAACCGGATGGACCAATTGGCCAAAAACCGGTCCGCCCTGGAAGAGGAACTGGCCCGGAACCAGGAGAACCTGGACCTGGTGACGGAGGAATACGACCGGCTGGAAGAAACCCAGTACCGGGCCAAAAAGCTCCTGGAAAGCGCCGCCGCTGAAAAGGAGACCCTGACGGAAACCGTCCGGCAGGGGGAAGAAAAACTGAAGGCCTGGCAGGAACAGGCCTTTGACAGCATGCGGACCCTGGTGATGACCCGGAACAAACTGGCAGGGGTCCGCCAGGAACAGGACCGGATCCACCGGCAGCAGGAAAGCCTGAAGGAAAAGGTCCGGGAGGCGGAAGAGGCTCTCCAGGAAGTGACCGCCGCCCTCCAGGGGGAAAAGGACAGTCTGGAAACCCTGGAAGACCGGAAACAGCAGCTGGAAGAAACCGCCCGGCAGCTGAACGGGGCCCTGGAACAGAGCATCCGGGCCTACCGGGAACAGGAAGGGGCCCTGGAACAGAACCGGCGGACCCTGAACCAGAAAAAGGCACGGCTCCAGGTGCTGGCCGCCATGGAGCGGGAGCATGAAGGGTTCAGCAAAGGGGTCCGGACGGTGCTGGAGGCCCGGGCACCCTTCCGGGAAAGAATCTGCGGTGTGGTGGCGGAGCTGTTCACTGTGGAGGATGCCTATGTGACGGCCCTGGAAACCGCCCTGGGGGGTGCCCTCCAGAACATCATCACCCAGGATGCCCCCACGGCCCAGGCAGCCATTGCCCATCTGAAAAAGGTCCAGGGGGGACGGGCCACCTTCCTGCCTCTGGATACCCTCCGGCCCCGGGCCCTGGGCGCCCGGGAAAAAGCGGCCCTGGGGTGTCCGGGGATCATCGGCATCGCCGGGGATCTGGTCCGGTGCGATCCTGCCCTCCAGCCGGCGGTCCGGTTCCTGCTGGGACAGGTGCTGGTGGCGGACAATCTGGACCATGCCCTGGCAGCGGCCCGGAAGGCGGATATGCGGGTGCGGATCGTGACCCTGGAAGGGGACGTGGTCTACGCCGGAGGCTCCCTCAGCGGGGGCCAGAAACAGCAGGGGAAAAGCTTCCTGTCCCGGAAGCAGGAGATCCGCCGTCTTACGGAAGAAACAGTCCAGCTGGAAACCGCCGGGAAGGAGTTCCAACAGGCTCTGGACGGCCTGGCGGACAAGGGACGCCGGGTAAAGGAGAAGCGCCAGGAGGCCCTGGATGCCCTCCAGAAAATCGCAGTGGAAAAGGCCGGGGCGTCCGCCCGGGTCCAGCAGGAAGAAACCCAGAAAAAACGCCAGCAGGAGAACCTGGAACTGCTCCTGGCGGAAAAACGCCAGGGGGCGGAGGCTTTTCTGGAACTCCAGCAGCAGGTGAAGGAACTGGCACCCCAGGTGGAACAACTGGAAAATGCCGATGTGGAAGGGAAAAAAGCGGCCCAGGCCCTCAGCGACGGGCTGGTGGAACAGCGGACGAAACTGGAAGGGGCCGCCCGCCGGCACCAGGATGCCCTGATTGCCGTAAATGCCGGGGAAAGCCAGCTCCAGGCCCTGAACGACCGGATCCAGTCCATGGACCGGATGGGCCAGAAAACCCAGGAAGAGATCACCCGGGGAGAAGAGGAATCCCGGCAGCTGGAACAGACCATCGGCAGCTGTGAAAAGGCCCTGGATAAACTGGGCGGGCAGATTTCCGCCCTGGAACAGGAACTGGCCGGCAGCGACGGGGCCCGGCAGAAATTCCTGGAAGAACGGGAAGCCCTGCTGCAGAAACGCCAGGAGCTGACCCAGCAGGGGGTGATCTTCCAGGGCCAGGAGGCCAGCCTCCGCCAGAAGATCCACAACAGCGAAATGGACCAGGTAAAGAAGGCGGCAGAAGGGGAACACTGCCGGCAGCAGCTCCAGGAAGCCTACGGGCTCACGGAGGAAACCGCCCGGCAGGAAGCCCTTCCCGATGACCTGCCCGAAGGGGAACTGAAGGAACGGGAAGCCCGGGCGGCCCGGGAACTGGCGGACCTGGGACCGGTGAACCAGGCGGCCCAGGAGGAATACCGGGCGGCCAAAGACCGGTACGACTTTTTGAAGAAGCAGTATGAGGACATGGTCCAGGCCCGGGACCGGCTGGAAACGGTGATCAGCGGCATCAACAGCGACATGACCCGCCGGTTCCGGGAGGCCTTCGCCAAGATCAACGGGTATTTCGCCGACTGTTACGAGAAGCTGTTCGGCGGGGGACGGGCCCGGCTGCGAATCCTGGATGAGAAGAATCTCCTGGAATCGGGCATCGACATCGAGGCCCAGCCACCAGGAAAAAAGATGCGGAACCTGTCCCTGTTTTCCGGGGGAGAACGGGCGCTCACCGTGATCGCCCTGCTCTTTGCCCTGTTGACCTACCAGCCGGCGCCGTTTGTAATTTTGGACGAAATCGACGCCCCTCTGGATGAAACCAACATCGACCGTTTTGCCCAATTCCTGAAAGCATACGGACAGAAGACCCAGTTCATCGTGATCACCCACCGGAAGGGGACCATGGAAGCCGCGGACGTGCTCCACGGTGTCACCATGGAAGAATCCGGGGTGTCCCGGGTGCTGTCTGTGAAATTATCGGAGGTAGCCGAATCATGAGTTTTATGGAACAATTGAAAGACGGGCTCAGCAAGACCCGGAAAAACTTCACCGAACGGATGGAGGACCTGGTGGGGGCCAGTGTGGACCTGGACGAGGACTTCATGGATGAGATGGAGATGATCCTGGTGGCCGGGGACGTGGGGATCAAGACCACGGAAAAGATCATGGCCGCCCTTCGGAAGGCCGCTGCCACCCGGCAGATCAAATCCCCGGCAGAGGCCCTGCCCTTCCTGAAAAACTACATTGCGGACCTGCTGAAGACCAACGGGCCCCGGATGCGGTTCAAAGGCCATCCCTCCATTGTGCTGGTGGTGGGGGTGAACGGGGTGGGGAAGACCACCACCATCGGCAAGCTCAGCAACTATTACCGGCTGATGGGCTACAAGGTGATGATGTGCGCTGCGGACACCTTCCGGGCCGGGGCTACGGAACAGCTCCAGATCTGGGGGAAGAAGGCCCAGGTGGACGTGATCGCCCACGGGGACGGTGCGGACCCGGCGGCAGTGGTGTACGACGGGGTCCAGGCAGCCATTGCCCGGAAGGCGGATGTGCTGTTCGTGGATACCGCCGGACGGCTCCACAACAAAACCAATCTCATGAAGGAGCTGGACAAGATCTACCGGGTGATTCGGAAAGAGATCCCCGACGGGCCTCATGAGACCTTGCTGGTGCTGGACGCCACCACCGGCCAGAACGCCATCAGCCAGGCCAAGATCTTCCTGGAAACTGCCCATGTGACCGGGGTGGTGCTTACCAAGCTGGACGGCACCGCCAAGGGAGGCGTGGTGATCGCCATCAAGGAAGAACTGGGGCTGGATGTGAAATGGATCGGCGTGGGAGAAGGGATGATGGATTTCCGCCCCTTCGATCCCCAGCAGTTTGTGGAAGCCTTGTTTGAGACAAAAAAAGAGGACTGACGAAAGTCAGTCCTCTTTTTTTGTGTCCGGTCCGAAGAATTCTACTATGGTATGGGCGGCGAAATCGCTGGTCTTGGGATCCGAGAAGGTGTGGTTGGCATTTTCCACCGGGATGAAGGTGATCACGTTGTTTTCCGCAAATTCCCGGGAATCCTCGATGGGGGCCAGCTTGTCCTTGGTCCCGTGGAGGATCAGCATGTCATCGGCCCAGTCGAAGTATTCGTACTTCTGCACATCGGATTTTTCCAGGTCTTCCACGAACTGTTTGTCCATTTTCATCTTCCGTTCGTAGCCCACCTGGACTTCCTTGCCCTTTTCCAGCTTTTCCATTTCTTCCGGGGACAGGTAGTTCTTCACCAGCTGGGCCATGTGGATCCCCGGGCACCGGAGGGCCACCTTTTTAAAGGGATTCCCCACTTCCGCCATGTATTTCAAGGTCAGGTAGGCCCCGAAGCTGGTGGAGTAGTTGTACAGGGTGGTGGCGTGGAGTTCTTTATGGGCATAGTCCACCACCAGGGTCAGGTAGGTCATGAATTCTTCCAGCACCAGCTTCTTCCGGGCATCCGCCCCATGGCAGGGCCAGTCGAACACCAGGGCCCCGTATCCCTTGTACTTGGTGATCAGCTGCTGGGCGAACTTGGCGGCGGAATGGTTCTCCTTGTTGCCCCCGAACCCGTGGGTGCAGATGGCCAGGTTGGGGATGTTCCGGAAGTCCTTCTGGTAGAACAGCTTGCACCGGACGCTCAGGCCGTTTTCATTGATATCGATGTATTTTTCCATTGACAGGCATCCTTTCCTATTGGTCATGGGTATTAGTATAGAACAGATGGGGGACGGGGGCAAGGGGGAGAGGCTGCTGGTTGGCAACAGCCCCGGTCAG
>NZ_FR902078.1:81219-108918 GCF_000437815.1 Acidaminococcus sp. CAG:542 | reverse complement strand
AATTCCGCATCTGATGGATGCGGAATTTTTTTTGTCACTGGTCAACGGTCACTGGTCACTGGCCGTTGGAAAGAACCCGTGGCTGACGGGTTCTTTTAAATAAAAAAATGGAGGAAACCTGCTCCTGGTGGGTTTCTCCGAAGGGAAACGCAGCCTGTGGGCTGCTAACCCACCACCATTGCACAGGCGCAACGGTCCCCCGCCCTTGAAAAGGGCGGATATACGCTGGGGCTTACGCCCTTGCTTTCAGGCACAAGGGCACTGCCCGCGTGCCTGTTATCCGCCCTTTTCAAGGGCGGGGGTATCCATGCACAGCATGGGTGGTGGGTTAGCAGCACCGGCTGCGTCCTGAATCGAAGAAACCCGCCATTCGGCGGGTTTATGCCTTTGACCAACAGAGGGTCTGCTGCATCCGCAGCAGACCCTCTGTTACGTCCGTTATGCACTTTCTTACAGGAACAGTCCGGCTCCCGGCCCTACAGGCAGGCCCAGGAAGATCCAGACGCCCATGAGCAGGCTCCAGGTGATCAGGAAGGTGATGGAATAGGGGAGCATCATGGAGATCAGGGTTCCCAGTCCGGCGTCTTCCTTGTACTTCTGCATGAACACCACAATCATGGCGAAATAGCTCATGAGAGGGGTGATGATGTTGGTGGAGGAGTCCCCGATCCGGTAGGCTACCTGGGTAAGAGCAGGGGACAGGCCCAGCCGGTACATCATGGGTACGAAGATGGGCGCCATAATGGCCCATTTGGCAGAGGCGGATCCCATGAACAGGTTCAGGAAGGCGGACAGGAAGATGAACAGGATAATGAGAGGCAGACCGGTAAGGCCGGCGGCTTCCAAGGCATCGGCTCCCTTGAAGGAAACGATAAGCCCCAGGTTGGTCTTGCCGAAGTAGGCGATGAACTGGGAAGCGAAGAAGGCCAGAACCATGTATCCGCTGAGGGATTTCATGGCGGCGGTCATGGCGGCCACCAGGTCATGGGAAGTGTTGATCTTTCCCACAATCTTTCCGTACACCAGGCCTGGAATCAGGAACAGAAGCAGGATGGCGGGAATCAGGCCGTTGTGCATGAAGGCTTTCAGGGTGTACTCTCCGGTGGCTTTTTCCAGGGTGCGGAATACGGCGTTTTCCGGGAACATGAGCACCGCCATCAGGGCCACATAAACCAGCAGTGCCAGGGCGGCCCAGTTCAGGGCTTTGTTTTCCAGAGGGGTGATGGGCTGGTTGTCCGATTTGTAGATTCCAGTGTAAGTGCCCAGGTTCTTTTCCACGATTTTGTCGGTGACAAAGGTGCCTACAATGGTCAGCAGCACCGTGGAGGCGGCCAGGAAGTACCAGTTGCAGGTGGGATCCAGGACCATGTCAATGCCGGCGGCGATCAGGGCCTGGTTGGTGATCCCAGTAAGCAGGGGATCGGTGGTTCCGATCAGCAGGTTGGCGGAGAAGCCTCCGGATACCCCGGCGAAGGCGGCGGCCATGCCGGCCAGGGGATGGCGTCCTGCCATGGCGAAGATCATGGCTCCGATGGGGACTACGATCACGTATCCGGCATCAGAGGCGATGTTGGACATAACCCCGGCGAACACCACAATGGGGGTGAGAAATTTGGGGTTGGCATTCATCAGCAGTTTTTTCAGGGAGGTGTTGAACAGGCCGGACCATTCGGCTACCCCTACCCCCAGCATGGCCACCAGAACGGTGCCCAGAGGAGCGAATCCGGTGTAGTTTTTGGTGGCGGTGTCGAACATGTACCGGAGCCCTTCCGCGTTCAGCAGAGAGACGGCTTTTTTGGTGACTTCCGCCTTGGCCCTGGCGTCAAAATAGGTGACGGTCAGGCCCTGGGATGCGGCAAAATGGGAAATGACGACGACAATCAGGGAGAGAATGAAGAAAAGGATCGCAGGGTGGGGCAGTTTGTTGCCGATGATTTCCACCCCTCTCAGGAAACCTCCGATTTCCTGGGGATTTTTCTTCTGGGTTGCGTTGGACATGGATGGTGCCTCCTTTTGAGTGAAATAAAACGGTGCAGGTTGGGTACGGTCAAAAAGCATAACGGACTGAATACTATGACTATTTTAACAAAAAGTAAATAAAAAAGAAAGGCAAAAAGACAAAAATGTCTGTAAATAATGGACAATGGTACAGAACTCTCAGAAAATTAAACGGAAAATCAAGTTCTGTTATTTTTCACAATGGTTTGTGCTATAATCAATAGAAAAGCATGCAGAACCCCTGCGGAAAGGATGAAAATATCATGGATGACAAAAATCCGGACAAGCAGTCGAAGAGAGTCAGACTGTATTACATCGCAGCCATTTTGCTGATCCTGATTATCAATACGGTCATCAGTCCCATGTTCTTTCAGCCGAAAGTCCATGAGGTCAGCTATACCAATTTCCTGAACATGGTGGATGAGGGAAAAGCCACCAAGGTGGAAATCACCAAGGATCGGATTGCCCTTTTGTGCAATCAGGATGGAAAGGAACAGATTTACGTAACGGGACGGGTGGATGACCCGGAACTGGTCAGCCGGCTGGTAAAGGCCAAGGTGGAATTCTCTCAGGTAATCCCCAAACAGGAATCTCCCATTATGTCCTTCTTCAACAACTGGATCCTGCCCTTCCTGCTGTTTATGGTAATCGGCCAGCTGATCATGCGGTACCTGGGGCCTAAATTGGGCGGGGGCAACATGATGAGTTTCGGCAAAAGCAATGCCAAGGTGTACATTGCCGCCCAGACCGGCAAGACATTCAAGGATGTGGCCGGTCAGGATGAAGCCAAGGAAGCCCTCCAGGAAATCGTCAATTACCTGCACAACCCTTCCAAATACAAAGCCATCGGGGCTGTGATGCCCAAAGGGGTGCTGCTGGTGGGGCCTCCCGGCACCGGGAAAACCCTGCTGGCCAAGGCTGTAGCCGGGGAAGCCAAGGTGCCCTTCTTCTCTATCTCCGGTTCTGAGTTCATTGAAATGTTCGTGGGCATGGGGGCTGCCCGGGTCCGGGATCTGTTCAAACAGGCCCAGGAAAAGGCACCCTGTATTGTGTTCATCGATGAAATCGACGCCATCGGCAAAAAACGGGACAACGGATCCTTCGGCAGCAACGACGAACGGGAACAGACCCTGAACCAGCTGCTGTCTGAAATGGACGGGTTTGACGGCAGCAAAGGGGTCATCATCCTGGCGGCCACCAACCGGCCGGAAGTGCTGGATAAGGCACTGCTCCGTCCGGGCCGGTTCGACCGGCGGGTGCCGGTGGAACTGCCGGATCTTCAGGGAAGGGAAGCCATCCTGAAGGTCCATTCCCATGATGTGAAGATGGATCCCCAGGTGGACTTCCATACCATCGCCCTGGCTACCAGCGGTGCCTCCGGGGCGGAACTGGCCAACATCGTCAACGAAGCTGCCCTCCGGGCGGTACGGATGGGCCGTTCGGAAGTGATCCAGGAAGACCTGGAGGAGAGCGTGGAAGTGGTCATTGCCGGGGCCCAGAGAAAGGGTGCGGTGATTTCTCCGGAAGAGAAGAAGGTCATTGCCTACCACGAAATCGGCCATGCCCTGGTGGCGGCCAGCCAGAAGGATTCGGCACCGGTCCACAAGATTACCATTATCCCCCGGACCTCCGGGGCCCTGGGGTACACCATGCAGGTGGATACCCAGGAAAAGGTGCTCATGAGCCGGGAAGAACTGTACAACAAGATCGTGACCCTGACCGGGGGACGGTCTGCGGAAGAAGTGGTGTTCAACCTGGTAACCAGCGGTGCCTCAAACGACATTGAACAGGCCACCAAGCTGGCCCGGGCCATGATTACCCGGTTCGGTATGACCGATGAATTCGACATGGTGGCTCTGGAAACAGTGAACAATGCCTACCTGGGCGGGGATACCTCCCTGGCCTGTGCTCCGGAAACGGCCGCCCGGATCGACGAGGCGGTGTTCGCCGTGGTGAAGAAGGCTCACAAAGAGGCCCGGGAGATCCTGGAAGCCCATCGGGAAAAAATGGACGAACTGGCTCAGTACCTGCTGAAGAAAGAAACCATCACCGGAGACGAATTCATGGCCATTCTCCACGGGACCATGAAACAGGAAGAAACGGAGACGGTGGAAGTATCCGTCGTTCCAGAAACGACCGATGCTCCTCAAGCTTGACGGCGGACAAAAGAGGCTGCTGCACAAACCGTGCAACAGCCTCTTTTCTATGTTATAATGAGTTCTCTGCATCATGCTACAACTTTGAGAAACAGGATGAGAAAAATGGAAACACGCACGAAACCCTGGAAACAGGGAAAAAGCATTTTTGACTATATCAAAAGCAATCTGGATGAGGACGGGTTCTTTACCCGGGAGAATCTGGAGGACCGGGCGGTGGTGGCCGGGGACAGCGATGTGCTGCTGGAACCTGGTGCTGCCGACGCCTATCTGGCCAGCAACAGCCAGGCGGAAGAGGCGGCCAATCCGGTAGGGGACCAGATTTACCAGGTGCTTCGGGCCTATGCGGAAGATCCCACCCCGGAAAATGCCACCATGCTGTACATGGGGATTTCTTCCACCCCCTGCATCCTTTACTACGAATCCCTGGTGGATGCCCTCAGTGAGGACCGGATTCCCCAGCCTTTGTGGGAACTGGCCCGGGAATGGCTGTATGAAGCCTCCAGCCGGGAAACGGTGAAGCTGGCCATTGTAATCTGCGGTCTGTACATGCTCAACGAGCAGGATCTGACTGTGAACTGGCAGCTGAAACAGGATCTGATGATTCTGTCCCGGTGTGAGGAATTCACCAGCTTTGTGATCTACGCGCTGGAACTGAGCCACCAGCTGGAGCAGAAGGACCTGTGGGACATGCTCCAGCACACTTCCGGCTGGGGCAAGCTGTGCGCTATGCAGGCCTATGATTTCGCTGCTCCGGAAGACCAGGCCTGGCTGGTGGTCCACGGCTGCGATCTGACCATCGATTATCCGGCAGTGTCCCTGATGATCTTTTCCCGGGTGAACATCCCGGCTCTCCTGTCGGAACCCCATCTGGAACATCCCCAGTTCCAAGGGATCAGCCATATCCTGCTGAACTACCTGGCCTTCCTGCTGGGATTCCAGCAGCTGGAGGCACCGGAAGATGACAAGATGCCGGTGATCGACCTGTTTTCGGTAATGGAAAAGTTCCTGAAGCATGCCCAGGAATACCATACCGACCTGATGGACGGAGCGGCCCTCATCAATATGGCGGAAGGGCTCCGGACCATGGTGGAGGATGAATGCTGGGATTACCTGACCATGAACCAGTGCCATATCCTGATCAGCGAGCTGGAAACCCTGGTGTTTTCCCAGGACTGGCTGCCCCAGATCAGGGCCAATCTGCTGGAGCCGGACGGCCGGGTGAACCTGATCGTGGTCCATATGGCCTATGCCCTGGATCTGGACATCCACCGGGAATTGTGGAACCTGCTGAAGAAGGATCCCCGGCGGACGGAGCTGTACCCGTTCCTGCTGGATACCCAGGATAAACGGCGGTTCAACCGGGTGATGAAATTCGCCCGGGAACATGCAGACGAGTATCTCCAGGAGGAATATGTGATGGAGCCCCTGCTCCAGGCCCTGGAGGAACATCCCGGGGAAGGGGAGGACCTGCTGGAAAAGGCCCTGACCTCCATTTACGATTCCTGCCGGGGCACGGCCCTGGGGGTACTGGACAGCTGGCCGGACAAGAACTGGTCCCCCCGGATGCGGCTGGCCCTGCTGAGAGCCAGGGACATGAGCCAGCATCCCCTGCTGAAGCTGCGGGTGGATGTACTGCTGAAAAAAAGGACCATGGATTTCGCCAGTTTCCTGGACGTAATCCATGAGCATCAGAAATAGGGGGACTGCTTTGCAGTCCCCCTATTTCTGTCAAAGGGGCTGTTGCTCTTGCAACAGCCCTTTTTTTTATCCTATTTCCTTCACAACCACCGTCAGCGAACATCCCAGGTTCTTCCGGAACCACTTGGTCATGGTCTGGAGCTGTTGGAGCTCTACGGAGGGGGCCCGGGTGGCGGTGATGGTGAGCACAGCGCCTCCGTTCAGGATGGCAGGTTCGATGGTTTCAATGGCCCCGGTCTGGGTGTAATCCAGACATTCCGCCAGGGCCAGGAGCAGAGCGGCGTTGCTCAGCCGTTTCATGTCGATTTCCGGGATCAGCTTCCGGTAAGGCCGGTTCCGGAGATAGCCCCGGTTCACCCCGTGGTGCCAGGCGGCCAGGATGGCGGTGTACACCACATCCAGATGGTTCAGCCCGAACAGTTTGCCGTTTTCGATCAGGTAGCCGCTGTGCCGGGTGTGGTTGTAGTAGTTGATGGTGATGCCAATGTCATGAAGCAGGGCGGCGGTTTCCAGCAAAGGTTCCCACCGGGCCGGCTCCAGCTTGTGGAGGGACTGCCAGCCCTGGAACAGCTGGAGGGCGTATTTGGCCACCAGCCGGCAGTGGTCTTCGTCCGGGGAATAGAGATGGATCATGTTTTCCCGGGCGGTTTCCAGGATGTTGGGGGTAATGAGGGGCAGTTTCGTGTGTTCGTGGAGGTATTGGGAGAACAGCCCTTCCCGGAGCCCGCAGCCGGAAACAATCATCTTCCGGGCCTTGCTCCGGTCTGCCAGGGCCTTGATGATGGAGGAACCGGCAATGATCACATCCGCCCGGTCATTGGACAGGCCGGGGATCCGCCGCCGGGTGGCCAGGGTAGTGCCCGGCAGGGTCTTGTACCATTCTTTGAAGTCCTGGATGGTGAACTGGTAATTGTGGAGTTTGGAGGTGAAGTATTTGGCCCGTTTCTGTTCGATCTTCCCTACGGAACGGGCGGTGCCTCCCACCCCTACCAGAGGCAGGCCGCAGCCGGCAATCCAGGGAGCCTTCTGCATCTGGTCGTTGATGGCCCGGCGCATTTTGTTCAGGGCGGCCGGATCCACCGTGTTGTTCAGCTTGAAGGTCTTGGTCAGGTTCACGCAGCCGATGGGCAGGCTGACACTGTCCACCAGCTTCCGGTCCCGGACCAGGATCACTTCCGTGGAAGCACCCCCCAGGTCGAAGATCACCGCATCTTTTACGTCGATGGTGTTGATCACGCCCAGATAGCTGAGATAGGCTTCGGTTTTCCCGGAGATGATCTCCAGGTTGATCCCGGAAGCCTGGGAAGCAGCCTTGGCCAGCCGGGCCCCGTTGGGAGCGTTCCGGATGGCGGCGGTGGCCACGGCGATGATTTCGTCTGCGTGGAAGATCCGGCACATGGAGGCGAAATTCTTCAGACAGTTGGTGGTGGCAGTGAAGGCTTCTTCCGTCAGATACCCTTTCCGGTCCGTTTTCAGGGCCAGCCGCAGCGGGTCCTTCTGGTTGTACACCAGGTTGCAGGCGTTGGAAGCATGGATCTCCATGATCACCAGACGGGCCGAGTTGGACCCCACGTCGATAATGGCAATGCGTTTCATAAAATCCCCCGATCCACACGTGTATATAAAAAAACTATACTCCGCGAACACTGTTTTTTTCTTATAATAGAAGTGTTAAACTAAAAATAGTATAACACGATTGATACACAGAGGGTAGGACAAACCGGGTTATACCCAAAGCAAGGAGGAACTTATGGCTAAGAAAAAGTTGCGGTCAGCAGCGGTGATCCATCTGGGTTCAGAGAACATCACCATGCAGCTGATTGAATACACCGGTCTGGATGACATACGGATCATTACAGAGCTGCGCAGCAAGGTCCGTTTGGGGGAAGAAACCTTCCAGACCCGGAAGATCTCCTTCGGGACCATGCTGCAGATTGTGGAGATCCTGAAAGGGTACCGGCAGGTGATGCGGGAGTACGGGGTGAAATCCTATATCCTCCAGGCCACTACCGCTGTCCGGGAAGCGGAGAACCAGCAGTATTTCCTGGACCAGGTGCTGGTGAAGACCGGCTTCCAGATTGAAGTGGTGAACATGTCCCGGGAAATCTACACCAAGATGGCGTCCCTGCTGCGGACCATGGAGACCCATGGGAAAATGCCCCTGCCCCGGGAAGGGGTGCTGCTGGCGGACATTTCCTCCGGAGGTCTGGGTCTTACCTATGTGAAAGACCGGGAAGTGAAGTTCCAGCAGAACCTCCATGTAGGCCTGGTCCGGCTGAAGGAACAGTTTACCCGGAATGAACGGTCCAGCATCCATTTTGAACAGGCCCTGAAGGAATATCTCCAGGACCGGATCGGCGTGGTGGCGGAAGAACTGGAAAACGAGACCATCAGCATGCTGGTGCTCACTGGTACGGAAAGCCAGGTGCTCCTGGACCTGTTCGGGAAGAAACGGACCCGGAAGGAAAATGTTTCCTTTACGGCGGATGAAGTGAAAGCCTTCTACCACCGGGTACACCATCTGAAAGAAAGCCAGCTGGAGAAGCTGTTCAGCCTGACCCCGGAAGAAACGGAAGTGGCCCTGCCAGCCATTACCCTGTGCCAGCTGCTGATGGAAATGTCCCGGGCCCAGCAGATCCTTATGCCGGTGGACCGGTTCGTGGACGGGATGAAGATCCTCTACATTGCCCGGCAGCTGGATCAGCAGTTCCTGGAAGAAATGCTGGACATCCAGATGAGCCTGGTCCGGAACATCGGGAACCGGTTCCACTACGACGCTCCCCATGCGGCCTGGGTGGAAAACATGTGCTGCGTGCTCTTTGACGCCCTGGCGCCGTCCCAGGGCCTGGACCAGGAGGACAAGATCCTCCTCCGGGCGGCGGCCTACCTGCACAATATCGGGAAATACGCCTCCATGCGGACCTATGACCGGTACAACTACTATCTGATCGACAGCGCGGACCTGTTGGGCTTCAGCGTGGAACAGTGCCACACCATTGCCCAGATTTCCTACCTGTACACCCTGGACCGGCCGGAACTGGAGGGCAGTGAACCCAAGGACTTCGGCAGCGGGATCCCGCCTCTGGTGGCCAAGCTGGCCGGCATCCTCCGGTTGGCGGATTCCCTGGACATCAGCGGCCGGCAGAAGATCCGGGACTGCAAAGTGGTGATCCGGGGAAACGAACTGCGGGTCCGAGCCAAGAGCCGGGAAAACCTGTCTCTGGAGGAATGGACTTTCAGCAAACGGGGGAGTTTCTTTGAGGAAGTCTTCGGCCTGCGGCCGGTTTTGGAGAAAGCAGAGGAAAAATGATGAAAATCGATCTGAACAAACCTGAGTATTACGTGAACCGGGAACTGAGCTGGCTGAAGTTCAACCTGCGGGTGCTGCGGGAAGCGGGGGTGCGGAACCTGCCCCTTTTGGAACGGCTTCGGTTCGTGGCCATTTCCGCCTCCAACCTGGACGAATTCTTCATGGTCCGGGTGGCCGGCCTGATCGAACAGAAAGCCGCCGGGATGGACCATGTGGATGCTGCCGGGATGAATGTGGAGGACCAGCTCCGGAATATTGCCCTTTCCGCCCACAACCAGATGAAACTGAAGTACCGGTATTTCTTTGCTCTGATCAATGAGCTGGAGAAATATGCCATCCGGTTCTTCCGGGTGAAGGAGGTCACTGAAGACCAGCGCCGGGAACTGGAAAACTACTACCAGGAAATGGTTTTCCCGGTGCTGACTCCCATGGCGGTGGATGCGGCCCGGCCCTTTCCCTTCCTGGCCAACAAATCTCTGAATATCGCGGTGGAACTCCGGGACCAGAAGGGGGAACAGAAAATCGCTTTCGTCCAGGTGCCTTCCGTGCTGCCCCGGTTCATTTCCCTGGTGGGGAAGGAAGGGGAACGGGCCTATGTGTTCCTGGAAGACCTGATCATGGAACACTGCCAGGACCTGTTCAAGGGCCTCACCATTGTGGACATGGTGCCCTTCCGGATCACCCGGGACAGCGACCTGGAAGTGGAGGAAGACGCCACCCAGGACCTGATGAAGGAAATCGAACGGTCCTTGCGGAAACGGAAACGGGGGGCTGCGGTGCGGCTGGAAATCAACGCCACCGACGACAAGTACCTGAAGGATTTCCTGGTAAAGAACCTGGATCTGGAACCCCGGGATGTGTATGAGATCCAGGGACCTCTGGACCTGACCTTCCTGAACAGGTTCATCGACCAGCCGGGGATGGACCAGTGGAAATTCACTCCCTACACCGGGCAGCAGCCGGAAGAGCTGCCGGATTATGACGACCTGTTCGGAAAGATCCGGGAACATGACATCCTGCTCCACCACCCCTATGAAAGCTTCGATCCCATTGTAAAGCTGGTGGCCCAGGCGGCGGACGATCCCCAGGTGCTGGCCATCAAACAGACCCTGTACCGGGTCAGCGGCAATTCTCCCCTGGTGGCGGCGCTGGCCCGGGCGGCGGAAAACGGCAAGCAGGTCACTGCCTTGGTGGAACTGAAGGCCCGGTTCGACGAAGAGAACAACATCGTCTGGGCCCGGCGGCTGGAAAAAGCCGGCTGCCACGTGATTTACGGGCTCATGGGCCTGAAGACCCATTCCAAGATCATCCTGATCGTCCGGAAGGAAGAGGACGGGATCAAACGGTATGTGCACCTGGGCACCGGGAACTACAACGACAAGACCGCCAAGCTCTATACGGACCTGGGGCTGCTGACCGCCAATGATCAGTATGGCCAGGATGCCTCCGCCTTCTTCAACGTGCTCAGCGGTTATTCGGAACCGCCGGTGTTCAACAAGCTGGTGATGGCGCCCATCGGGCTCCGGGAAAAGATCTATGAACTGGTGGACCGGGAAATTGCCCATGTGAAGGCGGGAGGCACCGGGTACATCGCCGCCAAGATGAATTCCCTGATCGACCAGCCGGTGATCCGGAAGTTCTACGAAGCCTCCCAGGCCGGGGTGAAGATCGACCTGATCGTCCGGGGAATCTGCGGTCTGCGGCCGGGGATCAAGGGCGTCAGCGAGAACATCACCGTCCGGTCCATTATCGGCCGGTTCCTGGAACACAGCCGGGTGTACTATTTTGCCAACAACGGCAGCGAGGAACTGTACCTGTCCAGTGCGGACATGATGCCCCGGAACCTGAACGACCGGGTGGAACTGCTGTTCCCGGTGGAACGGAAGGCTCACATCGACCGGGTGAAGGAATTCCTGGATCTGTGCCTGAAGGACAATGTGGGGGCCCATGTGATGCTGGCCAACGGTACCTGGCGCCGGGCCTATCCTCACGGCCGGAAGCGGATCAGCGTCCAGGCGGCCATGATGAATCGGGCCAAATCCCATGCCCCGAAAAAATCCATGCCCATGGAACAGCGGCTGAAGCCCATGGTCCGCAAGGAAGAATGACGGAGAGCCCTCTTTTGTGATATAATGACTTATCATAAAGAGAGGTGCGGTGCGAGAAATGGCAGTGCAAAGTGTTACCTTAAACTATAATGGACATTACGGATATTTGGATTACAACGAAGAAACCCATGAGATGACAGTCTTTATCCCAGATGAGGAAGCAGCAGCCCAGAAAGTGCGGGATTTTCTCCAGGGCCCCCGGAAACTCCAGGTCCCTACGGATGAATGCACCTACCATTTCGGAGAAGTGACCGTGGATCCCAGCCGCAGCTGGCAGGACTGCCAGCAGGCCCTGACCCGTCTGTGGGTGAATACCGGAGTGCTGGTGGAATGGAGCATGCCGCCCCGGATGACCAACGATCTGTAAGTTATACACAGAGTTATCCACTTATGAACATTTGTGTTGTGGATAATGTGGATAACATTGTCCTGACAGGGGGAAAACCGGGAAAAAACGGCCATCCAGCCTGTGGATAAATGGAAAATGCAGGAAAAAAACGGGGAGGGTGCCAAGGTGGCAAAACGGTATTATGAACTGGAAGTGGCAGGGGTGAAACGGTCCCTGCCGGTAATCAATATTTCGGATTCCCTGGCTATTGCCGGGTTCGTGATCCTGGGGGATACGGAAATCGTGGAAAAGACCGCAGCGGAACTGGCCAAAAAGGTTCCGGCGGATACAGATATCCTGATGGCGGCGGAAACCAAGGGAATCCCCCTGGTCCAGGCCATGGCCCGGATCCTGGGGATGCCCCGGTACATTGTGGCCCGGAAATCCATCAAGGCCTATATGGAACATCCTCTGGTGGTGGAGGACGAATCCATCACCACCCAGGGCAAGCAGATGCTCTGCCTCCAGGATGAGGACATTGAACGGGTCCGGGGCCACAAGGTGACGCTGGTGGACGACGTGATCAGCACCGGAGGCTCCATGAAGGCTCTGGAAGAACTGGTGGCCAAAGCCGGGGGCACCCTGAACGGAAAAATGGCCATCCTGGCCGAAGGAGATTCCATCGGCCGGAAGGACATTACCGTACTGGCCAATCTGCCGCTGTTTAAGGCGGAATAAAGTTGGTCTGTCAATGGTCAATGGTCAAATGTCAATGGCTAAAGGAAAGAACCCGCCTGAGTGGACGGGTTCTTTTATTATGCAAAATCCATATTGTGTCTGATATAGCAGCGATTATATTTTTAAATGTTAATTAAAAATTTGCTTGCAAATTTTGTCATTGGGCCATTGACCATTGACAATTGACCACGATGGGGGCCTTCATTCAGGTGAAGGCCCCCATCTGCACCATCACCATATACCACAGCGTTCCCCCTGCCATGGACAGCAGGAACTGGCGCTTCCACAGGTGGAGGAGCACCACTACGGCGATGCCGGTCAGTTCCGGGAGACCGTGGGTGCCGGTGGTGAAGGACACATCCTTGAGACAGTAGATCACCAGCAGGCCGAACACCGCTGAAGGCAGCACCGTGCCCAGGTAGCGGACCCGGGCCGGGGTGGGTTTCCCTGCCGGGAACAGAAGGAAGGGCAGGAAACGGGTGAGCTGGGTGCTGATTACGGCCAGCACCAGGATGGCAAGATGCTGGAGAAAACTCATGGCCGGGCTCCTTTCTTCTCCAGGTTCTCCTGGAGCAGCAGCAAAAGGGACAGGATGGCGCCCAGGGCCGGCAGGATAAAGTGCTTGGGACCGGCCAGGTTCAGCATCACCAGGGAGATCCCCAGTCCCAACAGGGAGCTTACATGGCTTTTTTCCTTCAGCCACTGTTCCAGGAAAATCACCACGAACATGGCGGTGAGCACAAAGCCCAGACCCTGGGTGTTGAACCGGATGCAGCCTCCGAACAGACCTCCCAGGGTGGCTCCCAGGAACCAGTACATGTGGTTCAGGAAGGTGATGAAGAACATGAACCAGCCCCGGTCCACGTTCTCCGGGATCCGGGCGGTGTAGTTGATGGAAAAGGTCTCATCACAGAGGCCGAAGATCAGGTACAGCTTTTTCCAGCCGGTGCCTTTGTACCGGTCCAGCATGGAGATCCCGTAGAAAAGATGCCGGGCATTGATCATCAGGCTTACCAGAAAGACCTGGGCCGGATCGAAGACTCCCACCATCAGGTTCACCAGGACAAATTCCACGGAACCGGAAAAAATCAGGAGGCTCATGAACATGGGGTACCAGAAGGGAAAACCGGCGGCATGCATGTAGACACCGTAGGTGAGTCCCAGGAACAGGAACCCGGCAAAGATGGGCAGGGTGTGGGGAAAGGCGCAGCGCAGGGCCTGGATCCGCCGGTCACGGGACAGCTGGGGAACCAGGACAGCATAGGGCTGGGAGAAGGGAACAGTACTTTGCTTCACGGATATAACCTCCAATTCGTATCATTTGCAACACAAGCATACCATTAAAAATCCGTACAATCAATGACTAAATTGTATGGATTACAAAATTTTTTGACAGGGAATCTTCACGGCATACCGGAGAATTTTTTCGATTGCTCTTTAAAATAGGAAACAAATCCTGAAAATTCCCTTGATGCTCCATACAATATTTCATATAATTGTATGGAATACAATTACAGGAGGTCCCTATGGCCATCAACGGATTCTACAACTACCCTCTGTCCTGGAAACCGGACCGGGCCAAGCTTACCCGGCCGGTATACCTGTCCCTGGCCCGGCAGCTGAAGGAGGACATTGCCTCCGGCTGCCTGGCTCCCGGCACCCGGCTGCCGCCCCAGCGGGAACTGGCCCGGTTCCTGGGAATCAATTTTACCACCGTCACCCGGGCTTACAAGCTGTGCGAGCTGAAGGGGCTGCTCCAGGCGGTGACCGGCAGCGGTACCTTTGTAGCCTCCAGCGCCGCCCGGTCCGTGACCATTTCCACAGAACGTCCCCGGTCCGCCCTTATCGACCTGGGGTTCGAGAACCCCTTTCAGGTGTTCACGGACCAGGTCCGGGAGATCACCCGGGACATTGCCGGCCGGAAACAGTTCCCCCAGCTGCTGGATTATGCCTCTCCCACCGGTATGGTCCACCAGAAGGCGGCCGGGGTAAACTGGCTGAAGAACATAGGGGTGGAAACGGATCCGGACCATCTGATGCTGGTGTCCGGCACCCAGAACGGACTGGCCATGAGCCTGCTGGCCCTGTTCGATCCGGGGGACCGGATCGGGGTGGATACCTACACCTATGCCAATTTCATCGAACTGGCCCGGCTCCATCATCTCCAGCTGGTGGCCATCGGCAGCGATGAGGAAGGGATGCGGGCGGACCTGTTGGAGCGGCAGCACCGGCTGAATGCCCTGAAGGGAGTCTTCCTGATGCCCAGCTGCTGCAACCCTACCACCCGGATGATTTCGGAGCGGCGGAAACAGGCCCTGGCCCAGGTAATCCGCCGGGAACAGCTGATCCTCCTGGAAGACGACATCCATGCCTTCTTCACCGCCGGCACCGTGGCCGATTATGCAGGGCCCCTGGCCCGGCTGGTGCCGGAACAGAGCGTCTATGTAAGCGGCACTTCCAAACCCCTCTGTGCCGGTCTGCGGGTGGCCTACCTGGTGTATCCGGACCGGTTCCGGGAGGCCCTGCTCCAGGCTCTCTTCAATGTGAATGTGAAAACATCCTCCTTGGACGGGGAAATCATTACGGAACTGATCCTTACCGGCACCGCCAATGCCATGGTGAAGAAGAAACAGGAACTGGCGGCGGAACGGAACCGGCTGTTCTTCCGGTATTTCCCGGAACTGGAGGGTCAGGGCCATCCCCTCAGCTTCTACCGGTGGCTGCCCATACCGGATACCCGGGGAGGAGCGGAAGTGGAACAGGCCTTCCAGCAGCAGGGAATCCGGGTCTACCATTCAGACCGGTTCCTGTGCGGGAAGCGGGAAATGCAGGCTTATCTCCGGGTGGCCCTGTCCACAGAACAGGACATGGGACGGCTGGAAAAAGGACTGTCCATTTTACGGGAAAACGTGAAAAAAGCATAAATCCCCTGCTCCCCTGCTGCGTCACTGTAATGCAGGTTCACCGGGATCCGGCTGACAGTTGCTGAAAACTGAAAAAAACTTTGCTTTTTGGGTACCTCCTGCGTTAAAATGAAACGATATACTTTTGTTTCAGCGTGAGGGGGTACCTTTTTTGAAAATCATAGATCTTTTAAAGAGTCCGAAGGTTTGCGTCTCCTGTGAGCTGTTCCCACCCAAAAAAGGCAGTGAACTGGAACATGCCCAGGAAATCGTCCGGACCATTGCCATCCAGGGGGTGGACTACATGAGCGTTACCTACGGTGCCGGCGGGACTGCCGTAGGCAAAAGCGTGGCCCTGGTGTCTGAAATCGAACGGTGCGGGGTGCCGGCCCTGGCCCATCTCACCTGTGTGGGGGCCGATGAACAGAAAATCGAAGGGGTCCTGGACCAGCTGAAGGCCGCCAATGTCCAGAACGTGCTGGCTCTCCGGGGGGATCTGCCCCAGGGACAGGAACATCCTCTGGGGGACTATGCCCATGCCAGCGACCTGGTGAAAAAGATCAAAAGCTACGGGGATTTCTGCGTAGGCGGGGCCACCTATCCGGAAGGCCATCCGGAAGCAGCCGGCCTGGATGATGACCTGGAACACACCAAGATGAAGGTGGAAGCCGGGTGTGATTTCCTGGTGACCCAGATGTTCTTTGACAACAGCATGTTCTACAATTTCATGTACCGGATGCTGGCCAAGGGAATCAACGTGCCGGTGGTGGCCGGGATCATGCCGGTGACCAACCTGAAGCAGATCGAAAAGATCTTCACCCTCAGCGGTACCCCGGTGCCGGCGCCTCTGCGGGCCATGGCGGAACGGTTCGCAGACCATCCGGCGGCTCTGAAACAGGCGGGGATGGCCTATGCCATCGGCCAGATCGTGGATCTGATCGCCAACGGCTTCACCAACATCCACATCTACACCATGAACAAGCCGGACATCATCGGAGGCATCCGCAGCAACCTGTCGGAAATCATCCGCTGCTGAAAGGGGAACCAGTATGGGAAACCTGCGGATCCAGTTTGATGAAAAAGAAGCCCTCCGGTATTTCGGGGCCCGGCCGGGGGATGAACAGGCGAAAGTGACGGTGGACCGTGCCTTTCTCCAGCTCCGGAACGAAGTCCAGCCCCGGAATGTGATCCAGCAGTGGAGCTGCCGGGTGCTCCAGGGAACGGACCGGGAAAAGGGCCGGGTGATCCTGGAAGAAGGAACGGAATTTGTCAGCTCCGGTCTGGCCCGGCACCTGGAGGGCTGTGACACCCTGCTGCTGTTCGGGGCTACCCTGGGGGCCCGGGTGGATACGGCCCTGCGCCGGATCAGCATCCGGAGCATTGCCGAAGGGGCGGCGGCTCAGGCGGTGGCTGCTTCCCTGATCGAAAGTTACCTGGATCAGCAGGAAGTCCTGTGGAAGCAGGATCTGCCGGATACCTGGCAGTACCGGAGCCGGTTTTCCCCGGGGTACGGGGACTGGGACCTGACGGAACAGCAGAAGATCTTCCGTCTCCTGAACTGTCCCAAGACCATCGGCCTCACCCTGACTGCCGGAGGCATCATGGCACCCACCAAAAGCGTCACCGCCGTCATCGGCATCGACCGGAGCGGGAAAAAACCGGCGGGACCGGAAGCAAGCCGCTGCGGGAAGAAAAGCAAATGTGCTGCCTGCGGCAATGTGGACTGTCCTTTTCGTCAGGAGGAACTATGAATTTTACAGAAGCACTGCATACCAAACGGCTGTTTTTTGACGGAGCCATGGGCACCATGCTCCAGGAAGCCGGCCTGAAGCCGGGAGAACTGCCGGAAACCTGGAACCTGCTCCATCCGGAGAAGGTCCGGGCCATCCATCAGGCCTATGTACGGGCTGGGGTGGATATCCTGAAAACCAACACCTTCGGGGCCAACGGCCTGAAGTTCGGTGCCGCCCACGGCCAGCCGGAAGTGGAAGAACTGGTCCGGACCGGGGTGGAAAATGCCCGGGCGGCCTTTGCCGCAGAAGGACGGGAAGGGTTCGTGGCCCTGGACCTGGGCCCTACCGGGAAACTGCTCCAGCCCTTCGGGGACCTGCCCTTTGAGGAAGCGGTCTCTCTGTACGCCGCCCAGGTGAAGGCCGGGGCTGCCGCCGGAGCGGACCTGATCCTCATCGAGACCATGAGCGACAGCTATGAAGCCAAGGCGGCCATCCTGGCGGCCAAGGAGAACTCCGATCTGCCCATTGTGTGCACCTTCACCTTTGATAAAGATGGGAAGCTGCTGAACGGGGCGGATGTGACCACGGCCTTTGTCATGGCGGAAGCCCTGGGAGCCGCGGCTGTGGGCTTCAACTGCGGCCAGGGACCTGACACTCTGGTGAAGCTGGTGTCCCGGGCCCTTAAGGCGGTGGACATCCCTCTGGTGGCCAACCCCAATGCGGGGCTGCCGGTCCAGAAGGACGGAAAGACCGTGTTCCACATCGATGCGGCCGGGTACGCACCGCTCATGGTGCCTTTTGCAGAAGCGGGGGTTTCCGTGCTGGGGGGCTGCTGCGGCACCACCCCGGACCACATTGCCCGGCTCATTGCGGCCTGCCGGGACATTCCCCTGCCGGCTCCCCGTTCCGGAGCTCCCTGTGCCATTGCCGGCTACGGCACGGCGGTGGATTTTGAAGGGATGCCGGTGATCATCGGAGAACGGATCAATCCCACGGGAAAACCCCGGCTGAAAGAGGCTCTGAAGGCCCAGAACATGGACTATGTGTGCCAACTGGCCCTGGAACAGCTGGACAAGGGAGCCCAGGTGCTGGATGTGAACGTGGGGGTGCCGGGGGTGGATGAACCGGCTCTCATCGAAAAGGTGATCCTCACCCTCCAGTCCATTACCTCTGTTCCCCTCCAGATCGACACCTCCAACATCGAAGCCATGGAACGGGGGCTCCGGGTGTACAACGGCCGTCCTCTGCTGAACTCCGTCAACGGCAAGGCGGAAAACATGGAGAAGGTCCTGCCTCTGGCCAAAAAATACGGGGCGGCCCTGGTGGGCCTGTGCCTGGATGAGGGAGGCATTGCGGACAGCCCGGAAGGCCGTCTGAAAGTGGCGGACAAAGTAATCACGGAAGCCGGGAAATACGGGATCCCTGCCAAGGATATGGTGATGGATCCTCTGGCCATGACCATCAGTACCGGAGGACAGAACGCCCAGATCGACCTGGAGGTGATCCGGCAGCTGAAGGCCCGGCACATCAAGACGGTCATGGGGGTGTCCAACATTTCCTTCGGGCTTCCCAGCCGGGATGCGGTGAACAGCGCCTTCTTCGCCCTGGCCATGGAAGCGGGGCTGTCCGCCGGGATCATCAATCCCAACAGCGGCGCCATGATGGGCGCCTACATTGCCTACGGGGCCCTCAGCGGCAAGGATGAAGGCTGCAAGAAGTATGTGGAATACTTTGCCGACGCCCCTCAGATGGTGGCCGTGGCCAAATCCCAGGGCAGTGCCAAACCGGCGGCCAAAGGGGCCCAGAAGGAATATCCCCTGGAAGAAGCCATTGTGAAAGGGCTCATCAGCCAGGTGGAAAACGGGGTCCGGAAACAGTTGGCAGAAGGCAAACCCGCCCTGGACATCATCAATGAATCCATGATCCCTGGCCTTAACATCGTAGGGGATCTGTTCGAAAAGAAAAAGCTGTTCCTGCCCCAGCTGCTGGTCAGTGCCGATGCGGCCAAGGCCGGGTTCGAGATCCTGAAGCAGTCCATTGCCACCGGAGCCAGCACGGAAAAAGGAGAACCCATTGTGGTCTGCACGGTGAAGGGGGATATCCACGACATCGGCAAAAACATCGTGAAGGTGCTCCTGGAAAACTACGGTTATCAGGTCATCGACCTGGGGAAGGATGTGCCGCCGGAAGAAGTGGTGAAAGCCGCCCGGGACCATAATGCCAGACTGGTGGGGCTCAGTGCCCTGATGACCACTACCGTGGGAGCCATGGAAGAGACCATCCGCCAGATCCGCCGGACCCTGCCGGAGTGCCGGGTGATGGTGGGAGGTGCCGTAATGACCGAGGAATACGCCCGGACCATCGGCGCGGATTTCTACGGGGCCAATGCAGTGGCCAGCGTCAGCTATGCCAACCAGCTGTTCCATAAACAATAAACAACAGTAAAAAACAAAACAACTACAGAAAGAAGAGATGCAGCATGACAAGACCTTTGATCGGTGTTTCCGGAAGCCATATGGTGGATGACCACGGCGTTTTTGCCGGGTACCACCGCTCCTATGTGAATGATGACTACATCCGTTCGGTGAACGAAGCCGGCGGGGTGGCTATCCTGGTGCCCTTTACGGAAGATGAGGAAGCCGCCCGGGAAATCATGAGCCGGGTGGACGGGCTGGTGCTCAGCGGCGGCCACGATGTGTATCCCCTCCTGTACGGAGAGGAACCCTGCCGGCAGATCGGTCCGGTGTGGCCGGCCCGGGACAAATTCGACCTGCTGCTCCTTAGGGAAGCGGAAAAGCGGGGGATCCCGGTAATGGGCATCTGCCGGGGCTGCCAGATCATCAACGTGAGCCACGGGGGGACCCTGTATCAGGACCTGTCCCTGGACAAGAACTCCTTTGTGAAGCATTCCCAGAACCAGGATCCGGCCACTCCCACCCATACGGTGGAAATCCAGGCCGGCAGCCGGGCTGCCAAAATCCTGGGCCGGACGGAATGGGTCACCAATACCCACCATCACCAGACAGTGCACCAGGTGGGCCGGGGCCTTGCCGTCACCGGACGGGCCAAGGACGGCACTGTGGAGATCATGGAAGGGACCGGTGAGGGCTATCTTATGGCTTATCAGTTCCATCCGGAAATGATGTCCATCAACAATGCCCAGGCCAAAGCCATTTTCGCTGATTTCATCGCAGCCGCCAAAGGAGGACACGCATAACATGACAGAGAAAAAAGAGAAATTCGGACTGTTCAGCATTGTGCTGCTGGGCATCAACGCCATTATCGGTACCGGGATCTTCCTTTTGCCCAACCGGGCCTATGCCCTGATGGGGCCGGCCTCCTTGGGGATCCTGCTGTTCGACGCCTTCCTGGCCGGGGCCCTGGCTCTGTGTTTTGCCGAAGCCGCCGGGTTCTTTTCCCGGAACGGGGGACCCTATCTGTACGCCAAGGCGGCCTTCGGAGATTTCTGGGGTTATGAGATCGGAGTGCTGAAACTGGTGGTGACCATCATCGCCTGGGCCGCCATGGCCGTAGGATTCGCCACCGCCCTGGGAGCCGCTTTCCCGGCTCTTTCCGGGGACGGGGCCAAGGACATCATTGCAGCCGTGCTGATCGGGGGCCTCAGCGCCCTGAACATTGCAGGGGTCAAGGCTTCCAAATATCTGAACAACATCCTGACAGTATCCAAACTGGTGCCCCTGGTGCTGTTCATCGCCCTGGGGATCTTCTTCCTCAACGGCAGCAATTTCACCCCCTTTGTACCGGCCCATCTGGAAGACGGGGCTTTTGCCAACGCCGCCATTACCATGTTCTTTGCCTTTACGGGCTTTGAAGCCATTGCAGTGGGAGCGGAAGACTACAAGGACCCCAAGAAGAACCTGCCCCGGGGCATCATCCTGACCATGGTGCTGGTGACGGTGATCTACATGCTGGTGGTGGCCATTTCCATCGGCATCCTGGGGCCGGACCTGGCTGCGGACAAGGCACCCATCCAGACCGCTTTCGGACGGGTGGTGGGTCCGGTGGGATCCTACATCATCCTGGTGGGCACCCTGTTCTCCATGGGAGGCATCAATATGGCGGAAGCCTTCATTGCCCCCCGGGCCTGCACCTCTTTGTCGGAAGACGGGATGCTGCCGGAAGTGCTGGCCAAACGGACGCCCTGGGGGACTCCTTATGTGGCCAGTATCGTCATTGCGGTGCTGAGCATTGCTCTGGCCTGGAGCGGCAGCTTCACCACCCTGGCGGCCATCAGCGCCGTATCCCGGTTCACCCAGTACCTGCCCACCTGTCTGGCGGTGATCGTGTTCCGGAAGAAATGGGCGGACCGTCCCCGGACCTACAAGATCCCCGGAGGCATCACCATTCCCGTGATTGCTATCCTTACCAGCCTGTGGATGCTGTCCAATGCCAAGACCATGCAGCTGATCTGGGGTCTGGGGGGCTGTCTGGTGATCCTGCCCTACTATTTCGTGTATGCCAGCAAAAAGAAGCGGGGCCTGATCAAAGAGAAGGAAGAGTAAAGAAAGGAATTGTATGGATCTCCAAACACTGCTGCACAAAGACAACCTGGATCGGGCAGACCTGATTGCCCTGCTGGGCCTTACCGACCCGGAAGACCGGAAGGCCCTCTACGACGCCGCCTATGCGGTGAAAAGCGCTTCCGTGGGCCGGGTGGCCTATTACCGGGGCCTTCTGGAATTTTCCAACCGGTGCATCAAAAACTGCCTCTACTGCGGTATCCGCCGGGACAATGAGGAAGTGGAACGGTTCGACACCTCCCGGGAGGACATCCTGGCCATGGCCCGGTGGGCTCTGGACAACCAGTACGGGTCCTTGACCCTCCAGTCCGGTGAACGGCAGGATGAGGAATTCATCGCTTATGTGGAAAGCCTGATCCGGGACATCAAGAAGCTGGGGGACGGGAAACTGGGGCTTACCCTGTGCCTGGGGGAACAGACGGAAGATACCTACCGGCGCTGGAAGGAAGCGGGGGCCCACCGGTATCTGCTGCGGATCGAAACCAGCAATCCGGCTCTGTATGCCACCCTCCATCCTCAGGACGGGCACCATGAATGGACGGTGCGGAAGCACTGTCTGGACATCCTCCGGGACCTGGGCTACCAGGTGGGCACCGGAGTGATGATCGGCCTGCCCGGCCAGACCCTGGAAGACCTGGCGGACGACATCCTGTTCTACCGGGACATGGACATCGACATGATCGGCATGGGGCCCTATGTGGTCCACCACAACACTCCTTTGGGGAAACAGGTGGTGGCCGCCGGGGAAAACACCCCGGAAGCCCAGCAGCACCGGTTCATCCTGGGACTGAACATGATCGCCGTGACCCGGCTGTTCCTGAAAGACGTGAACATAGCGGCCACCACCGCCCTCCAGGCCCTGAACCCCCTGGGACGGGAACTGGGGCTCAAGGCCGGGGCCAACATCCTGATGCCCATTGTGACCCTGCCCAAATTCCGTCCCGACTACCTGCTCTATGACAACAAACCCTGTGTGGAAGACAGCCCGGACCAGTGCCGGAACTGCCTGTCCGCCCGGGTGGCGTCAGTGGGAGACACGGTGGGATTCGGGAAGTGGGGAGATTCCCCCCATTATTTCCGGGAGCACGGGAATGGAGCCAAAGAATAGCGGGAGCAAAAGCTTCCGCTATTCTTTTTATCTATACCAACCCCAACTTTTTATCCATTATACAAACGCCTCTCCATCCGCTACAATAAGACCCATGAAGAAACAAAACAGAGCAAAATGCTCGGAATAAAGAGAGGGGTTTTGAATCATGACTTTGCGTGCACCATTCCGTTTTGATATTGTTGGGAGTTTCCTGCGGCCGGACCGGCTGAAAGAGGCCCGGGCCCGGTTTGCCCGGGGGGAGATCGCCGCCCTGGACCTGAAGCAGGTGGAGGACGAGGAAATCGCCAAACTCATTGAAAAGCAGAAGGCCGCCGGGCTCCATGCCATTACTGACGGGGAATTCCGGCGGAGCTACTGGCACCTGGACTTTTTCTGGGGCTTCCAGGGCATCACCCATATCGAGCTGGAACAGGGCTACCTGTTCCACGGAGAAGAGACCGCCCGGGGCACTGCCATCGTCACCGGAAAAATCAGCGGGAAGGACCATCCCTTTGTGGACCATTTCAGATATGTGAAAGGGTTCGAGGACGAAAACACCCTGGCCCGGCAGACCCTGCCTGCTCCGGCTCAGCTGCTGGCGGAGCTGTACCGGGGAGACAACGGGAAAATCACTGACGCGGTATACCCGGACCGGGAAGAACTGCTCCAGGACATTGCCGCCGCCTACCGGCAGGTGTTCCGGGATCTGTATGGAGCCGGCTGCCGGAACATCCAGCTGGATGACTGCACCTGGGGCATGTTCTGTGATACGGAATACTGGAACAAACGGCAGAAGGGAGCGGTTTCTCTGAAACAGGTGGCGGAGGAGTACCTGCGGCTGAACAACCTGGCCCTGGAAGGCCGGCCTGATGACCTGGTGATCAACACCCATGTGTGCCGGGGAAACTACCATTCCACCTGGGCAGCCCGGGGCGGCTACGGTCCCATTGCTCCCCTGCTGTTCGGGAAGGAAAAAGTGGATGCCTTCTACCTGGAATTCGACGATGAACGGTCCGGGAACTTCGAACCCCTGAAGGAAGTGGCCCCCGGGAAAAAGGTGGTGCTGGGACTCATCACCACCAAGCGTCCGGAACTGGAAGACCGGGCCCAGGTGATCGCCCGGATCCGCGAAGCCGTCCAATATGTGCCCCTGGAAAACCTCTGCCTCAGCCCCCAGTGCGGTTTCGCTTCCTGCGAAATCGGCAACAAGCTGACCGAAGAACAGCAGTGGGCCAAACTGGCCCTGGTCCGCTCCATCGCCCAGGAAGTGTGGGGGGAATAACCTCTTTGGCCGCGGCCCGCGACCGGGGGTGTGAATTTTTCACACCCCCTTTTTTGATTCTCTTTTGACGGAATTCCGTGAAAACGTCTAAAAACTTCTGGTGAAAAAACTGAAATTTATTTGTTATGGACGCTTCCTTTCGACGTTTTTCAGATGAATCTTCTTTACAATGGAGCCATGAAGTCGAGAAATCAGATTCCTGCACGAAGCATGACGCAAAGGAGTGGTATTACATGATGAAGAATGAAGAAATCGGAAAAGCCATGACCATTAAACTGGAATTCCCCAACGGGCTGCCCAAACCCAAACCTTTCCAGGAAGGCATCCGTCGGGCTCCGGACCGTGGCTTCCGTCTGACTCCGGCACAGACTGAAATTGCTCTGAAAAATGCCCTGCGTTATATCCCGGAAGAATATCATGAAGAACTGATCCCGGAATTCCTGGAAGAACTGACCACCCGGGGCCGGATCTACGGCTACCGTTTCCGTCCGGAAGGCCGGATCTACGGGAAACCCATTGATGAATACAAAGGCAAATGCACCGAAGGCAAGGCCTTCCAGGTGATGATCGACAACAACCTGGACTTTGAAGTGGCTCTGTATCCTTACGAACTGGTCACCTACGGGGAAACCGGCAGCGTGTGCCATGACTGGATGCAGTACCTGCTGATCAAACGGTATCTGGAAGAAATCACTCCGGACCAGACCCTGGTCATGGAATCCGGCCATCCTCTGGGCCTGTTCCATTCCAAACCGGAAGCTCCCCGGGTAATCATCACCAACGGTCTGATGATCGGGGAATACGACAACCAGCATGACTGGGAAATCGCCGAAGAAATGGGCGTGGCCAACTATGGGCAGATGACCGCCGGCGGCTGGATGTACATCGGGCCCCAGGGCATCGTCCATGGTACCTTCAACACCATCCTGAACGCCGGCCGCATGAAACTGGGGATCCCGGAAGACGGGGACTTGGGCGGCAAGCTGTTCGTCACCTCCGGCCTGGGCGGCATGAGCGGTGCCCAGGGCAAAGCGGCGGAAATCGCCAACTGCACCGCCATTGTGGCGGAAGTGGATGCTTCCCGGATCAAGACCCGCCTGGATCAGGGCTGGATCTCCGGAGTTTCCGATTCCCTGCCGGAAGTCATTGCCATGGCCCAGAAATCCATGGCGGAAAAGAAGGGCAAATCCTTCGCATACCACGGCAACATCGTTGACCTGCTGGAATACATTGTGGACCACAACATCCATGTGGACCTGGTTTCCGACCAGACTTCCTGCCACAACGCCTACAACGGCGGCTACTGCCCTCAGGGCCTGACCTTTGAGGAACGGACCAAGATGCTGGCAGAAGATCCGGCCAAGTTCCGGGAACTGGTGGACAAGACCCTCCATGCCCACTTCGAAGCCCTGAAGAAGATCACCGCCCGGGGCGTGTACTTCTTCGACTACGGCAACTCCTTCATGAAAGCCGTGTTTGATTCCGGGGTAAAGGAAATCTCCAAGAACGGTGTGGACGACAAAGACGGGTTCATCTGGCCCTCCTACGTGGAAGACATCATGGGACCCCAGCTGTTCGACTACGGCTACGGACCCTTCCGCTGGGTATGCCTGTCCGGCAAACCGGAAGACCTGCACAAGACCGATATGGCGGCCATGAGCTGCATCGACGTGAACCGCCGGTACCAGGATCGGGACAACTACAACTGGATCCGGGATGCAGAAAAGAACAAACTGGTGGTGGGCACCCAGGCCCGTATCCTGTACCAGGATGAAGTAGGCCGTGTGAACATCGCCCTGAAATTCAACGAACTGGTCCGGAACGGGGAAATCGGGCCTGTCATGATGGGCCGTGACCATCACGACGTATCCGGTACGGACTCTCCCTTCCGGGAAACCTCCAACATCAAGGACGGCTCCAATGTAATGGCTGACATGGCAGTCCAGTGCTTCGCCGGGAACGCAGCCAGAGGCATGAGCCTGTGCGCCCTCCACAACGGCGGCGGCGTGGGCATCGGCAAAGCCATCAACGGCGGCTTCGGTCTGGTGCTGGATGGCAGCCACCGGGTGGATGAAATCATCCGCAGCTCCCTGAGCTGGGATGTAATCAGCGGTGTGGCCCGCCGGTCCTGGGCACGGAACGAACACGCCATGGAAACGGCTGTGGAATTCAACAAGACCCGTCACGGCATCGGGCAGATCACCCTGCCGTACCTGACCGACGAAAAACAGATCAAAGACGCAGTGGCCAAGGTTTATCCCAAAGCCCATGTGATCAAAGACTGATCCACAGGAACCATACAGAATCAAAGGGCTGCTGCACGGATACCGTGCAGCAACCCTTTTGTGGCAGAACTGAAGGAGGAAAGGCAATGATTGACAGACTGCTGATCAAACATGCGGCCCAGATTGTGACCCCGGAAGGGAATACCGCCCGTCATGGCCGGGAAATGAAACAGCTGAAGATCTACGAGAACCAGTCCATCCTGATTGAAAACGGGAAGATCCGCAGCATCGGGAACCAGCCGGACTGGGAGAAACTGGTGCCGGCGGACAAACAGATCGACGCCACCGGCAAGGCGGTGCTCCCCGGGTTCGTGGATTCCCACACCCACCTGGTGTTCGGGGGCTACCGGCCCGATGAATTCCTCTGGCGGATGGGCGGCATGAGCTATATGGAAATCATGGAACGGGGCGGGGGCATCCTGAACACCATGAAGGCCACCCGGGAAGCCAGCCGGGAAGAGCTGGTGGACCACAGCATGGACTTTTTGAAGAAGATGCTGGCCATGGGGGTCACCACCGTGGAAGCCAAAAGCGGCTACGGCCAGGATCATGATACGGAAATCAAACAGATGGAAGTGGTCCGGGACCTGAACGAAAAGCAGCCCATCGAGCTGGTGTCCACCTTCCTGGGGGCCCATGCGGTGCCGCCGGAATACAAGGACCGGGGGGATGACTTCATCGAATTCCTCCTGAAGGATGTAATGCCGGAAGTGGCGGAAAAACACCTGGCGGAATTCTGCGACGTGTTCTGCGAAAAAGGGGTGTTCTCCATTGAACAGAGCCGGCACCTGCTGACGGAAGCCCGGAAGATGGGCTTCAAGCTGAAAATCCATGCAGATGAGATCGTCAGCCTGGGCGGGGCGGAACTGGCCGGGGAACTCCACGCCACCAGTGCGGACCATCTGCTCCATGCTTCCGATGCAGGGATCCGGGCCATGGCGGACAACGGGGTGGTGTCCACCCTGCTGCCCACCACCGCCTTCTGTCTGAAAGAACCCTTTGCCCGGGCCCGGGAAATGATCGACGCCGGCTGCGCCGTAGCCCTGGCCACGGATTTCAACCCGGGAAGCGGCTTCACCTTCTCGGTGCCCCTCATGATCGGCCTGGCGGTGATCTACATGAAGATGAGTGCGGAAGAAGCCATCACCGCCCTGACCCTGAACGGGGCCGCGGCCCTGGACCGGGCGGACCGGATCGGTTCCCTGGAGCCGGGGAAACAGGCGGACCTGGTGATCCTCCAGTATCCGTCCTACAAATTCCTTCCCTACCATACAGGGGTCAACATTGTGGAAACCGTCATCAAAAAAGGAAAAGTGGTGGTCCGGTAAGCCTGCCGGCTGCCCTGGCTCAACAGAAGAGGGTGCTGCACATTGGGTGCAGCACCCCCTTCTTTTCTTTCTTTTCCGTTTATATTATAATAGTACTGATTACTATGACAATTTGAGGGGCCTTACGGGAGTTGGTAATTTTTACATAAAATTTCTCTGATGAGGTGTGGAAACATGACGAGTCTGATCCAAGCGCGG
>NZ_FR902078.1:64861-81137 GCF_000437815.1 Acidaminococcus sp. CAG:542 | reverse complement strand
ATAAAGTCAATGCACTGGTATACTACCTGCTGGTGAAGGGCACGGTGATGCGGGATGAACTGAGCGGTGTGCTGTGGGCGGACAAGCCCGATGCCATTGCCCGGAAAAATCTCCGGAATGCCATTTACGAAACCAAGAAGATCCTGGGACCGGATGTGTTCATTTCGCCCCGGAAAGCCATTATCAAGGTGAATCCGGAAATCCGGGTCCAGGTGGATGTGAAGGAATTCGAGGTGGATCCGGGCCGGAACTTGGAACTGTATCAGGGTGCCTTCCTCCAGGGGTTCTTCATCAAGGATGCGGCAGAGTACGAAAACTGGTATCTGACGGAACGGGACCGTCTGGAAGGACTGTACATGGATGCCCTGCTCCAGAAACTGAAGGAAGCGGTGGCTGTCCGGAATCAGGCCAAGGTGACCCGGTACGGCCGGATGCTCATTGCCCATGATCCCTACGATGAATCCATCTATACCCTGCTGCTCCGGACGTATTGTGAGCAGGGAAACATGAAGCAGGCTACGGAACTGTATGAGGAAATGAAGAAGCTGTTCCGGGAAGAGCTCCAGAGCAATGTGCCTCCGGAAATCGAAGAGCTGATGAAACGGACCCTCCATGAGGAAAAGCAGGAGAAAAAAGAGCAGGGGATCCTGAAACCCCGGCCCAAAGGCAGCCTGACCGGACGGGAACGGGAACTCCAGCTGGTGAACAGGATGCTGGAAGAGTTCCTCCAGGGCAGGAACAGCGATACCCTGCTGATCCGGGGAGAAGCCGGCTGCGGCAAGACCATCCTGAAGGATGCCCTGGTGGAGGAACTGCCTCCGGAAGTGACGGTGATCCAGACCAACTGCTTCAAACCGGAACAGAACATCCTGCTCCGGCCCTGGACCGGAATCGTGGAGGGGCTGGGGAACCTGATCCGCCGGGAAAAGATCCCGGTGCCCAACATGGATCCCTCCCGGCTGTATGAACTGTTCCCCCAGATGGACATGAGCGGGGACCGGGAAGCGGGACTGGCGGAAATCAAGGATCTGCTGAAATTCGACGCCATTTTCCACACCCTCTACACGGTGATGGAAAATGTGGGGGAAAGCCGGCAGCTGCTGTTTATCTTTGAGGACATCCAGTGGATGGATCCTCTCAGCCTGTCTTTGTTGAGCAGTCTGATCCTCCACAAGAAATCCTCCCGGTTCATGTTCCTGCTGACCGCCCAGCCTTCCCAGGACAAGAACTATCAGAAATTCGAGACCTCCGTCTCCATGTACCACAAGCTCCGGCTGTTGGAACTGGCCCCCCTGGACAGGGAGACCGTCCGGCTCTTTGCCCTGGACATGGAACTGCCGGTGCCGGTGGATGACCATCTGGTGGACCGGCTGCTGGAAGAATCGGAAGGGAACCTGTTCCTGCTCCGGGAATGCCTGAAGGCCCTCAAGACCACCGGCAGTCTGGAAAACCTGACGGAAAACATGCGGAATATTTTCAAATCCAACTGTTTCGCTCTTACCGATGACCAGCGGAAGATCCTGGACTTCATTTCCCTGTTCTACGACGGGGCGCCTCTGGCCATGATCTCGGAATACATGCATATGAACAGCCTCCAGGCCCTGGAAAACCTGGAGGTGCTCCGGAACAACAACTTCATCCGGCCGGTGCCCCAGCAGCCGGAAGTGATCTATGAAATTGTCCAGCAGAAGCTGAAAGAATACATCCACCAGCAGATCTCCCTGGAAAAACAGAAGATCCTCCACAGCTACATCGCCGGACTCTGGGAAAAGCGGCTTACCCATTCCCCCCAGGACATCCGGCTGTACCACCATCTGGAATACCATTACCAGGAGGCCGGAGAACTGGTGAACATGGGCCGGTACAAACTGAAGATCCTTATGTATTATCTGAACTTCAGCAATGAACTGTTCCCTGTGCTCAGCAGTGCGGATATTATGCCCGACGATGACAAGAGCCGGTACATCGAGTCCAATCTGGGCAAATTCCTGGCGGAAGTGGACGAGATGATGCACACCATCAAGCGGACCTGCGGGGAGACTCCGGAAGTCCGGGACCTGGAAATGAACTACCTGCACCTGATGGGCCGGCACTACATCCGGGTGGGAGAATACGAAAAAGGGGTCCGGAACATTCTGAGCCTGATCGAACAGGCGGCAGAAGTCCACAACCGGGACTACATGCTCATGGGCTATAAGCAGATGATCTACTACGATATCCAGATCGGCAACACGGAAGAAATGAAGAACTATCTGGAAGTGGCCCTGAACCTGGCGGACGAATGCAACTACCACAAGGAAATGGGGATCCTGCTCCGGCTCAAGGGCCTCAACATGATCATGCAGGGGAATTTCCCGGAAGCAGAACGGCTGCTGAAGGAATCCATCTCCACCTTCATGGTGACCCAGAATGTCCAGCGGCGCTATGCCCTGAACATTGCCGGAGCCTACAACTACCTGGGGGAGATCCGTCGGGGAGAGGGAAAGTTCCAGGAGGCCCTGGACTGCTACGACAAGGCCCTGGACTATGCCAGGGATCAGGAAGCCTACAGTTCCTGGGTGGTCTTTTCCTGCAATGCAGGGGTCACCTGTTACAATATGGGGCAGTTCGACCGGGCCAAAAAGTATTTTCTCCAGGCCTATGAACTGTTCCCCCGGTATGTGTTCTACTGGCGTCATCCCATAGTGGAATCCTACCTGGCCCTTTTGTCCATGCGGGAAGGAAAGGAAAAGGAGGCGGTCCGGTTCCTGGATGATGCTCTCCACAAACTGGGGAACATGAACAATCCCCGGGAGGCAGGCTATGTATACATGGCCATCGCCCTTTTGAAGAAGGACCATCCGGACAGCGGGATCGCCCGCCATTACGAAGGGAGCCTGGGGTCCTATGCCACCCGGGCCCTCCAGGTGCTGGATCCCTACCGGGACACCTGGGAACGGAAGCAGATGGAAGCGTTGTTTTGAGAAATCAAAGGAGGAATGAACCATGGTAACGTTGAAGAAAGTGGCGGAAGTCCTGGAAGCCCAGGTGGTTTCCGGACAGGAAGGGATGGACCGGACGGTGAACCAGGCCTGCGGCAGCGACATGATGAGCGATGTGCTGGCCTATGCCAAGGAAGATTTTGTACTGCTCACCGGGCTCCTGAACATCCAGGTGGTCCGGACGGCGGACGTGAGCGATGCAGCGGCTCTGATCTTTGTCCGGGACAAGCATCCGGAACAGGATGTGCTGCTGGCGGCCCGGAGCAAGGGGATCCCGGTGCTCTACACCCGGTGCACCATGTTCGAGGCCTGCGGCCGGCTGTATGAGCTGGGGCTCCGGGGCTGCTCCGGCAAGGACCGGAAATAGCCGTCATGGAGGAAAAATACACGGTGATCCCCAATGACTTTGAACGGGCCGGGGCGGCTTCCACATCCCTGAAAGGAATGCTCAAGCAGCTGGGACTGGCTCCGGAACTGATCCGGCGGATCGCCATCGGAACCTATGAAGGGGAAATGAACTGTCTGATCCATGGGGGCGGGGGAGAGATCCGGGCCGATCTGGATCCGGAAAAGGTCACCATCACCATCGAGGACCATGGCCCCGGGATCCCGGATGTGGAAAAAGCCATGCGGGAAGGCTGGTCCACTGCGTCCGCCAAGATCCGGGCCATGGGGTTCGGGGCCGGCATGGGGCTGCCCAACATGAAGAAAGTTTCCGATGCCATGAAAATCGATACCCAGGTGGGGAAAGGGACCCGGGTGACCCTGGAGTTCCGGCTGGCCCACTGAGTAAGGGGAAGGAAAAGCAGGTGAAAACCGGTGAGTGAAGCCTATCTCAATTCGGTCCGAGTCAACCGGGAAAAATGCACCGGGTGCCTGATCTGTGTGAAGGAATGTCTGGTCCAGGCCATCCGGGTCCGGCAGGGAAAAGCGGTGATCCTTTCGGACCGGTGCATCGACTGCGGGGAGTGCATCCGCTGCTGTCCCACCCGGGCCATGGAAGGATGGGCGGACCCGCTGACGGAACTGAAGAAGTACAAAGTGAACATTGCTCTGGCCACCCCTTCCTTTTACGCCCAGTTCGACGGGAACATCGCCGCCTCCGTGATCTGGGAGGGGCTCCGGGAACTGGGGTTCGACACGGTGTTCGACGTGGCTTTGGCCGGGGACTATATCAGCGACGAAATGGAGCGGTACATCGCCCATTACAAGGGCCCCTTCCCCCTGATCTCCTCCGCCTGCCCGGCGGTGCTCCGGCTGATCCAGACCAAGTATCCGGAACTGGTGAAGCAGGTGCTCCCGGTACTGGCACCGGCGGAAGCGGCGGCCATCTATACCCGGCGGGAAACCACCCGGCGGCTGCAACTGGCCCCGGAGGAAGTGGGGATCTGGTTCATTTCTCCCTGCCCCGCCAAGGGCACCAACATCCACCAGTCCGTGGACGTGGCCCACACGGCGGTCACCGGATCCTTCACCATTTCTTCCATCTATGGGCCTCTGACCCAGGCCATCAAGCATGTGCAGGAAACCCGGTATGAGGTGCCGGAAGCCACCCTGGGCTCTTCCTACAGCCTCAGCTGGGGAAGCTGGCGGGGGGAACTGGAATCCACCGGCCTGACCAATGCCCTGGCGGCCCAGGGGCCGGAAGAGGTGGACGAACTGCTGGAACAGGTAAGCATGGCCAAACTCAGCGATGTGCGGTACGTGTGCTGTTACAGCTGTGCAGGGGGCTGCATCGGAGGGCCCTGTGTGGCGGTGAACAAGTACGTGGCCGCCAAGAATCTCCGGGTGCGGGTGGACCGCCGGCGGAACCGGGAAAATGCGGACCGGGAGACCGCCATGGCCCGCTGCCGGATCATCGAGGATTTCCCGGCTTCCTGGAAGTACATCAAGCCCCTGGAACCCCGGCCCCATCCGCCCCTGGCCAGGGATTTCGGCGAGGCCCTGGAGAAGATGGGCCAGCTGAAGAAACTGGAAAAAGAGTTCCCCCAGCTGGACTGCGGGGCCTGCGGAGCCCCCACCTGCCGGGCTTTTGCGGAAGACGTGGTCCGGGGCTATGGAGAAAAGGAGGGGTGCATCTTCCTGCGAAAGAAAAAGGAAAAATGAGGAAAAATCAGAGAATGTTCAAAAAATAACAGAAAAAGGACAGCTGTCCGGTTAAATTTCCAGAGCTGTCATGTCCTTTTTCCTTGCAAGTTGGCGGAAATATTGTTATTATTTATGACGTGGATTCTATTTTTAAATATTCAGATAGAATCTCCAGACGAGAAGCCTATCAGGCAAACAGGAGGAAGAGCAAATGATCGATATTACGGATCGAGTCCATTGTGCCGCAGCACTCAGCAAGATCACCACAGCTGAAAAAGCGGCAGAAATGATTCAAGACGGCATGAACCTGGGCATGAGCGGATTTACCCCTTCCGGGTATCCCAAAGCAGTACCCCTGGCTCTGGCTGCCAGAGGAAAGGAACATCCCTTTAAAGTCAATGTCTGGACTGTGCTCCCTGGACCTGAAATCGATACGGCCATGGTGGAGGCAGGGATCGTAGGCAACCGGATGCCCTACCAGACCGACAAAAACTGCCGGAACGCCATCAACAACGGCCAGATCCGGTATCTGGACACCCATATCAGCACCTTCAACCAGATGGCCCGGTTCGGCTTCCTGCCGGATCACCGGGATGTGGATGTGGCCATCATCGAAGCCTGCTCCATCAAGGACCTGGGCAAAGGGAAGATCGGCATCATCCCCACCACCAGCCTGGGGGGCAGCTGCGGCTATGTCCAGAGCGCCAAGAAAGTCATCGTGGAAGTGAACGTAACCCAGCCTCTGGGCCTGGAAGGGATGCACGACTGCTATGTGCCCCTGGATCCTCCCTACCGGAAGATCATTCCCATCGAACGGCCGGAAGACCGGGTAGGGACTCCCTACATTCCCTGCGACCTGGACAAGGTGGCAGCCATCGTTCCCTGCGATATCCCCGATACCCCCAGCAAACTGGCGGCCATTACCGATGATGCCCGGGCCATGGGGGGCAACCTGGTGGAATTCCTGAAAAACGAAGTAAAGGCCGGCCGGCTGCCCAAGAACCTGCTGCCCCTCCAGTCCGGGGTAGGGTCCGTGGCCAACGCGGTGATCAACGGCCTGGTCCATTCTGATTTCGAAGACCTGACCGTATACACGGAAGTGATCCAGGACGGTATGTTCGACCTGATCGATGCCGGGAAACTGCGGGTGGCTTCCGGGGCATCCCTGACCATGTCCGCTGAAGTCCAGAAGAGATTCTACAGCAACCTGGACAAATACAAATCCCATCTGATCCTCCGGCCCCAGGAAATTTCCAACAACCCGGAAGTGGTCCGCCGGCTGGGTGTCATCGCCATGAACACCGCCATCGAAGTGGACCTGTATGGGAACGTGAACTCTTCCCATATCAACGGCACCAACCTGATGAACGGCATCGGCGGCAGCGGGGACTTTGCCCGGAACGGCTATCTGTCCATCTTCTTCGCCGAATCCGAACGGAAGGGCGGCAAGATCAGTTCTGTAGTGCCTTTCTGCTCCCATATCGACAACTGCGAACACGATGTGGATGTGATTGTATCCGAACGGGGTGTGGCTGACCTGAGAGGCCTGTCCCCCAAAGAAAGAGCACCCATCATCATCGACCAGATCGCCAGCCCCAGATACCAGCCCATCCTGAAGGATTATTTCGAACGGGCTTGTGTGGCCTGCCACAACAGCCAGACCCCTCACATCCTGTCCGAAGCCTTCTCCTTCCATGAAAGAATGCTGAAAAACGGCACCATGGAGAAGGAATAAGAGGGTTCTCCAGCGATATTTTCCGAAAACCGGTGGCAACAGGGTCATATTTATGTTACAATTACCGTGTTTTGGTTTCGCTGCAGCCAAGAATCCTTGAAGGAGGTGCGTATTTTTGACCACACAGGAAAAAATTGAAGATATGTTTGCCCGCTACGAGAAAATCGAAGCAGGCGGAGGCGCCAAAAGAGTCGGCAAACAGCATGATGCCGGTAAAATGACTGCCCGGGAACGGATAAAGTCGTTCTTAGATGAGGGAAGTTTTGTAGAACTGGATAAATTTGTAGAACATCGCTGCTCCAACTTCGGCCAGGAAAAGAAATATCTGGCCGGGGACGGGGTGGTGACAGGCTACGGCACGGTTAACGGACGGACGGTGTTCGTTTACGCCCAGGATTTCACCGTGGAAGGGGGATCCCTGGGGGAAATGCACGCCAACAAGATCGCCAAGGTCCAGGCCATGGCCTTGAAGACCGGGGCACCCATCGTGGGCATGGAAGATTCCGGCGGTGCCCGGATCCAGGAAGCCACGGACGCCCTGGCCGGGTTCGGGAAAATGTTCAAGCAGAATACCCTGGCTTCCGGGGTGATTCCCCAGATTTCCGCCATCATGGGTCCCTGCGCCGGGGGTGCGGTATACAGTCCGGCTCTTACGGACTTCATCTACATGGTGAAGAAGAATTCCAAGATGTTCATTACCGGACCGGAAGTGGTGAAGACCGTGACCGGCGAGGAAGTGGGCCAGGAAGACCTGGGAGGCACCTTTACCCACTGCACCCGCAGCGGGGTGGCGGACTTCCCGGCGGAAAACGATGCGGACTGCCTGGAACAGATCCGGTACCTGCTCAGTTTCCTGCCCAGCAACAACCGGGAGAATCCTCCGGTCTATGACACCGGGGACAGCGCTTACCGGATGGATGAAAGCCTGAACACCATCATTCCTGACGGTCCTCAGATGCCCTATGATATGTACAAAGTCATCCGCAGCATCGTGGACAACGGGGAATATGTGGAACCTCACCGGATGTATGCCCGGAACATCATCACCTGCCTGGCACGGATGGACGGATCCACGGTGGGGATCATCGCCAACCAGCCCCGGATCATGGCCGGGTGCCTGGATATCAACGCTTCTGACAAGGCGGCCCGGTTCATCCGCTTCTGCGATGCTTTCCGGATCCCTCTGATCAATATCGTGGATGTGCCCGGGTTCCTGCCGGGAACGGACCAGGAATACGGCGGCATCATCCGTCACGGGGCCAAGATGCTCTATGCCTACTGCGAAGCCACGGTGCCCAAGATCACCCTGGTGACCCGGAAGGCCTATGGGGGTGCTTATCTGGCCATGTGTGCCCAGGACTTGGGTGCCGATCATGTGATTGCCTGGCCCACGGCGGAAATCGCCGTCATGGGACCCCAGGGGGCTGCCAAGATCATCTTCCGGAAAGACCCGGATGTGGAACAGAAGACCCAGGAGTACATCACCAACTTTGCCACTCCTTATTATGCCGCCAAGCACGGGATGGTGGAAATGGTCATCGAACCCAAGACCACCCGTCCCACGCTGATCAAAGCGCTGCGTATGTTAAAATCAAAGCAGGAAGACCGGCCAACTAAGAAACACGGTAACATTCCTCTGTGATTTTGATATAAACCATTCATCATGAGGGAAGAGAGGTGAAACGTTCATGACCGACAATCCTTGGCTGATTATGATGATCAACATGACCATCGTATTCGGCGTGCTGATTGTGCTGGGAATCCTGATGGTGCTGATCCATGCTGTCGATCCCACCAAGAAAGTTCAGGGAAAAAAAAAGCCTGTAGTTGCTAAACCAGCGCCTTCCGCTGCTGCCAGCAAACGGCAGGAAGAGGAAAAAGTGGCTGCCATGGCAGCTGTCCTGGCCCTGGTCCAGGATGAAGACGATATGATTGCAGCTGCCCTGAGTGCTGCCATCGCCGAACACAAAAGAAAAATGGAGCCGATGAATCTGCCCCATCATTCTTTCTGATGAACTGTTGAGGGACGGTTCATTATCCACAAAATCAAACAACTTGAAAACTGTTTAGGAGGGTATTCTCATGAGAAAATTTAATGTTAACGTTAACGGTACTGTTTACACCGTAGAAGTTGAAGAAGTTGGCGGCGCTGTAACCGCAGCTCCTGCTGCCCCTGCCGCTCCTGCTGCTGCTCCTGCTCCGGCTCCTGTAGCTGCTGCTCCTGCTGCTGCTCCCGCTCCGGCTCCTGCCGCTGCTCCTGCTGCTGCTCCTGCTCCCGCTGCCAAACCGGCCGCTGCTGCTCCTGCCGGCTCCGTAACCGTATCCGCTCCCATGCCCGGCAAGATTCTGTCCGTTAACGTAAAACCCGGCGACAAAGTGGAAGCCGGCGATGTTCTGCTGATCCTGGAAGCTATGAAGATGCAGAATGAAATCATGGCTCCTGAAGATGGCACGGTTTCCGAAGTCCGCGTAAACGCTGGCGATACCGTAGCCACCGGCGACGTAATGGTTATTCTCTAATCATCGTCTCCGAACATAAAGGAGGATTTTAGAACATGGATGCTTTTGTGGTAGCCCTGACCTCTGTCATCCAGGACAGTGGGTTTGTGGCTTTTACCTGGGGCAATGCCGTGATGATGCTGGTAGGGTGCATCCTGCTGTACCTGGCCATCGTCAAAGGCTTTGAACCCCTGCTGCTGAGCCCGATCGCCTTCGGGTGCATTCTGGCCAACGTACCCCGGACCGGGTTCGAAACCGATCCCGGCGTTATGCAGCTGATCCTGGGCGGGATCAAATACGAAATCTTCCCTCCGCTGATTTTCATGGGCGTAGGGGCCATGACCGACTTTGGTCCGCTGATTGCCAACCCCAAGACCCTGCTGCTGGGTGCTGCTGCCCAGATCGGTGTGTTTGTGGCTCTGCTGGGGGCCATGCTCCTGGGCTTCAATGTGAAGGAAGCTTCCGCCATCGGGATCATCGGTGGTGCTGACGGCCCGACTTCCATTTACCTGGCTTCCAAGATGGCTCCCCATCTGCTGGGCGCCATCGCCGTGGCCGCTTATTCCTACATGTCCCTGGTGCCTCTGATCCAGCCGCCTGTGATGAAACTGTTCACCTCCAAGGAAGAACGGAAGATCAAAATGGCCCAGCTGCGTACGGTGACCCACTTTGAAAAAGTGGTGTTCCCCATTGTCACCACCATTTTCATTTCCCTGCTGCTGCCTTCCGTATGCTCTTTGATCGGGATGCTGATGCTGGGGAACCTGTTCACCGAATCTGGCTGTATGGACCGTCTGTCTGACACGGCACAAAATGCCCTGATGAACAGTGTGACCATCATGCTGGCCACCGGTACCGGCCTGACCATGAAGGCCGAAAGCTTCCTGACCTTGCAGACCATCGAAATCATCTGCCTGGGTCTGGTTGCCTTTATCGGCGGCACCGCCGGCGGTGTGCTGTTCGGCAAGCTGATGAGCAAGCTGGACGGCGGCAAGACCAACCCGCTGATCGGTTCTGCTGGTGTATCCGCAGTGCCTATGGCTGCCCGTGTGTCCCAGGTTGTGGGACAGCAGGCTGACCCTGGCAACTTCCTGCTGATGCACGCCATGGGCCCCAACGTGGCCGGTGTTATCGGTACGGCTGTTGCAGCCGGTACCATGCTGGCCATGGTGGGCGGCAAATAAAAAACAAAAGTTTTTTGAGCTGTTGCTTCGGCAGCAGCTCTTTTTTTGCAGAAAACACCTTTCTATTGGGGGGATTTTTGCTATAATAAAAGGGATATGTTTTTTTGTCGGCGGAAAAGCCCAAAGGAGAATATTTTGGAAGCATACAAGGAATTTTCGACAACCAGCCGGGAGCGGAGACTGTATCAGTGGGGGACCCTGGCTCTCATTGCCCTCAGCTGGGCCTATGAAGGGTATCATACTTTTGCTCTGGGCCAATTGAGTATCATGGGCTGGGGGTACAACCTGCTGTTTGTGATCCTCTGGTGCTGGCGCTGCCTGTTCCAGTACAGCATCCAGCTCACCAGCGACAAGCTGATCGTGGTCATGTACGGCCTGGGGCTGGAACGGCGGATGACCGTTTACCTGAAGGACCTGGAAAGTTTTTCCAACCATTACAAACGGAGCTTTTTCCGGAAGACCTCCATTAAAAAATATGTCCACCGGTATTCTTCCGTGGATCCCAATCCCCAGCGGATCCTGGTGTACCGGGAGAATGGAAAACTCTGCGGCCTGCTGTTCAAATCCAGCGATGAGCTGATGGACCGGCTGGCCCGGCGGTTCCCCAAACAGTACCTGGAATTTCCAGAATAACAAAGGAGTCATAGTATGAGCAACAACAATGTGTATGTGGGAAAGGTCATCGCAGTCAACAAACAGCGGGCCAAGGTGAAAATCGAACAGAGACCGGGGGAACAGCGGCCCAAGATGCTGGACTGCTGGAATGCCTGCGAAGCCAAACGGGGCACCCGGGTGATCGTGGGGAAACAGTCCCTGGATGAAAAGAAGGCCCAGATGATCGTGTACGGGATCCCGGTGCTCACCGCCCTGGCCGGTGCGGCTTTCGGCCGGGCCATAGCCCATTTTTTCTCTGCTCCCGTGTGGCAGATCGTGGTGCTCAGCACTCTGGTGTGGCTGGCCCTGGGGCTGGTCTATGCCCGGAACTTCAAGAAGAGTGTCCGGACCAAGGTGGAACAGTGGACCATCACCGGCTATTTCAGCGATGGGGAGATTTACGACGCCAAAGGGAAAAAAGTGGAGGTTTAAACCATGTTGGGGAAAAACCATCTGACCCTGCTGCTGGTCCTGGCAGCCGGTGCCGTCATGGGAGGCCTTCTGGGGGACAGTCTCCAGGCTTCCCAGCCTCTGGGCGGAGCCACCGATTTCCTGGTGCGGAAATATCAGGTGCTGACCATTCCCCCTTCCACCATGGACCTTTATGTGGCCAAGGTGACCGCCGGTGTGGAATTTTCTCCCAATCTGGCAGCCATCCTGGGCATGATCCTGGCAGGGATTCTGTTTCACAAGTTATAGGAGAATGCTCGTTATGGAACTGATACTGGCCTCCGGTTCACCCCGGCGCCTGGAACTGCTCCGGCAGATCGGCCTGGAGCCCCGGGTGGTGGTGAGCCGGGGAGAAGAAGAAAAAAACGATGCCACCCCGGAACAGCTGGTGCTGGCCAACGCGCTGGCCAAAGGCCGGGAAGTCCGGGACCGGCTGGGGGACCGGGTGCCCATCCTGGCGGCGGACACGGTGGTGGCCCTGGACGGGGAGATCCTGGGAAAACCCCGGGACAGGGCGGAAGCAGCCCGCATGCTCCGGAAACTCAGCGGCCGGACCCACCGGGTACTGACAGGGATGGCCCTGTTCTTCCAAGGACAGGTCCGGACCCATGTGGAGACCACGAAGGTGGAGTTTTCTCCTCTTTCTGAAAAAGACATTGCCTGGTACATTGCTACCGGGGAACCCCTGGACAAGGCCGGAGCCTACGGCATCCAGGGGAAAGCCGCCTTGTTCATTCCTTCCATCCAGGGGTCCTACACCAATGTGGTGGGACTCCCTCTTGCCCCTTTGAAGAAATTATTTGCAGAATTGGACGTGACAAGACATGACACACTATCTGATCCGGGAGATGCTTCCGGAGGAACGGCCCCGGGAACGGCTCCTGGCCAAGGGACCTGAAGCCCTTGCCATTACGGAACTGCTGGCCATCCTGATCGGCACCGGGAGAAAGGAACATTCGGCCCTGGATATTGCCCGGGAACTGACGGGGGATCTGCTGAAGGATGCCCGGCTGGCCCGGACCCAGGACCCCCGGGAACTGACCCGGATTGCCGGCATCGGGCCTGCCAAGGCTGCGGTGATCCTGGCGGCCCTGGAACTGGGACGGCGGCTGGCAGGGGCGGAAACCCAACCCTTCCAGACCATCCACTGTCCGGAAGACGGAGCCATGCTGGTGATGCCCCGGCTCCGGTATGAGAATCATGAACATTTTCTGGTGGTGCTGCTGAACAGCAAGGGGAAGGTCACTGGCATCGAACCCATTTCTGAGGGGTCTCTCAATGCCTCAGTGGTCCATCCCCGGGAGGCTTTTGCCCCGGCGCTGCTCCACCATGCAGCCGCCATCCTGGCGGTCCACAACCATCCTTCCGGGGACCCCACCCCCAGCCGGGAGGACAGGAGCCTGACCCGGACCCTGTGGGATACGGGGAAGGTGATGGGGATCCCTCTGGTGGATCATCTGATCATTGGAGACGGGGTCTATTACAGTTTCAAGGAACACGGATTGTTGTAAAAGGAGGAACATGGCATGCTGGATCTAATGGGATCTTTTTCCACGGATCTGGGAGTGGATCTGGGCACGGACCATACCCGGATCTGTCTCCGGGACGAGGGTATCGTACTGGACCAACCCACCGCCGTGGCCCTGGACCGGGGCCGGAGAAAGATCCTGGCCCTGGGTCAGGAGGCCCGGCAGATGCTGGGACGGACCCCGGAGGGAATCCAGGTGGTCCGGCCGCTCCAGGACGGGGTCATCGCCGACTTCGACCTGACCCGGCAGATGCTCAGGGGATTCCTCCGCCAGGCCCTGGGGAAACGGCCTTTGTTCCGGCCCCGGCTGGTGCTTACGGTGCCCTGCGGGGTGAACAGCGTGGAGCGCCGGGCGGTGCTGGATGCGGCCATGGAAGCGGGAGCCGGGGAGGCTTACCTGTTGGAAGCCCCTCTGGCGGCAGCCCTGGGAGCCGGGATCCCGGTCCGGGAGACCAAAAGCTGCCTGGTGGTGGATATGGGGGCAGGGGCCACGGAAGCGGCGGTGCTCACCCAGGGAAAGATTGCTCTCAGCCGGCTCCTCCGCCAGGGAGGACGGAGCCTGGACCAGGCCCTTGTCCAGTACAGCCGGAAAAAGTATAATCTTCTTATCGGGACCCTCCAGGCGGAGCAGGTGAAGATCGAGATCGGCACGGTCCGGGAGACTGCGCCTCCGGCCTATATGGACCTTCGGGGCCGGGACCTGATCACCGGGCTCCCCCGGCGGGTGACCATCGATCAGAACCAGCTCCGGGAGGCCCTGTGGGAACCGGTCCACAAGATGGTGAACTGTGTCCTGGCCCTCCTGGAACAGCTGCCAGACCTGCTGGCCCGGGATGTGGCGGAACGGGGCATCGTCCTTACAGGGGGCGGAGCCCTGCTGCGGAATTTTGACTGGCTCCTGGCCCGGGAAACCGGCCTGAAAGTGTGGGTGGCGGAAAACGCCCTGACCTGCGGAGCCAAGGGAACCGGCATTGCCGCCGGGAATATGAATCTGTTCCGGAAGGGACCCCGTCCCCGCCGGAACGTGTAAATGGAGAGAAGCAGTGCGAATGAGGAAGGAACAGAAAGTCAGACTGGGGGTATTGGCGGCGGCCATCCTGCTGGTGGTGGGGCTGGTATGGGATGCTTTCCACCGGTTCCCTGCCGTGAATACGGTGCTGACCACCCTGACCCGGCCCATCAGCTTTGTGGTGGGAGGCATCGGCGGCGGTTTCAAAGGCACCGGGAATTATTTTGCCTCCAAGACGGCCCTGGAAAAGGAAAATGCCGCCCTGAAAAAGGAAAATGAAGAGCTGCGCCAGAACAATGCGGAACTGATCGGCATGAAGGCGGAGAACCAGCGGCTGGGGAAACTGCTGAAGTTCAGCAGCCTCCATCCCCAGTGGAACATGGTGTCCGCCAAGGTGATCAGCCGGGATCTGGGAGATTTCAAGGATGTGATCCTCATCGACCGGGGAAAAGATGACGGGCTCCAGGTGAACATGCCGGTGGTGAATGCCTCCGGGCTCATCGGCATTGTGGACGGAGTCTATCCCCACATGGCCAAGGTGCTGCTGATTTCCAGTCCCCGGAGCCGGATCGGGGGCCTGAACCTCCGGGGGGATTCCCGGGCGGCGGGAATCGTCAACGGGGTGGCCGGACCGGATCTGCTGCTGGAAATGCGGAATCTCAGCCGGAATGCGGACATCCTGCCCGGAGACACCATTGTGACCAGCGGCTACAGCGGCTACCATCCGGAAGGGCTGGTGATCGGTACCGTGGAAGATGTCCAGATGGATACCGGCGGCCTTACCAAAATGGCCACCATCGCTCCTTCCGTGGATTACAGCCATCTGGAAGAAGCCCGGGTCATCACCAACTTCCAGGGGTTTGCGGATTTCCTCCGTAACGAGGGGAAAGATCCGGATGCCCAGTCCGGCAAAGGAGGGAAATAATGGTGATCGTTGCCCTTGCCTGGCTGTTTTTCACCCTGTTTCTGTTCACTCTGGAAAATCACTGGTTCCTCTTTTTCAACACCACCCAGTCCCCGGACTTGCTGCTGTTGTTTCTCCTGCTCTATGCCATGGACCAGGGGAAACGGAACGGCGCAGTGTATGGACTGGGTATTGGTGCTTTATTGGACGTTGTCACCTTCAGCTATTTCGGCTGGCACATGGTGACCCGGGCGGCCCTGGGGTACCTGATCGGAAAGAACCGGGTGAACATGTTCGTGGACCGGCTGCCCACCTATCTGATCCTCACCGCTCTGGTGACCCTGCTGCTCCAGGTGGCCCGGGGACTGTTCCTGTGCGTGATGCTGGGCCGTTGGCTGCCGATCCTGCCCCTGGCCCTCCAGACCCTGAAGCTTATGGGGTGGAACCTGGTCCTGGCCCCTGTCATGTGGTTCCTGTACCACAGACTGAAGAAACGGGTCCGCAGCCGTATGGATTATTACTATCATCTGTAGGAGTCTGCCGTGCTGAATAAAAAATATGCTTACCGTCTGGAGTTCATGATGGTCACCGGCATCCTGGTGATCCTGATCCTCATCGGACGGATGTTCTATCTGCAAATCGTCAAGGGATCCACTTACCGCCGGCAGGCGGAAGGGAACCGGACCCGCTATACCCGGATCCTGGCCCCCCGGGGCATCATCTATGACTGCAACGGGGAAGAACTGGCCAACAACAAGCCCGGGGTCATGGTGTCCCTGGTGCGCCGGACCGACGGGTACCGGGAAGAGACCCTGGAACGGCTGAGCCAGCTGCTGAACCTGCCTCTGGAAGACATCAAGGAGACCATCCGTCTCTCCGGAGGCAGTTCGGAACCCATCCGTCTGGTCCGGAACGCCTCTCCGGAAGTGGTGGACAAGGTGGAGGAAAACCTTCGCTATCTGCCCGGGGTGATGCTGGAAGTCCAGCCGGTGCGGAATTATCCCAACAAGGGACTGGCAGTCCATGCCCTGGGCTATGTGGGAGAAATCAGTGATTATGAGATCTCCCAGGGAGCCTACAGTGAACTGAAGGCCGGGGACATCATCGGGAAATTCGGCCTGGAAAACTACTACGATTCCTATCTCCGGGGAGAAGACGGCAGCTACCGGGAAGAAGTGGACGTGGCAGGCCGGGTGGTCCAGATCATGGACAAAGTGGATCCCAAACCGGGCCAGGGGCTGGTG
>NZ_FR902078.1:37057-64812 GCF_000437815.1 Acidaminococcus sp. CAG:542 | reverse complement strand
CCAGCGGATCGCCGAAGAGGCGGTGGACCGGCAGCTGAAGGCCATCGGGGCCCGGGGCTGCGCCGTGGTGGCCCTGGATCCCAACAACGGGGAAGTGAAGGCCCTGGTGTCCCGTCCCGGATTCGATCCCAACTGGTTTGTCAACGGGATCAGCGAAAAGAACTGGAAATACCTGAATACGGATCCCTTCCATCCCATGACCGACAAGGTCATCGCCGGGGAATATCCTCCCGGATCCACCTTCAAGATCGTCACCGGGTCCGCGGCCCTGGAAGAAAAGAAAGTGACCCCGGATGAACTGATCTACGACTCCGGCCGCCACTGGCTCATCGACATGCGGAACGCCGGAGGGGAAGCCCTGGGGTACATCAACTTCAAACGGGCCCTGGCCGCTTCCGACAACGTGTACTTCTACGAAATGGGGAACCGGGTGGGCATCGACCTGCTGGACAAATACGCCCGGGAATTCGGCTTCGGCCAGACCACGGGCATCGACCTCCACGGGGAGGCCCAGGGACTCATCGCCACCCCGGAATACAAGAAGAAGGTCTTTGATGACGAATGGTACCTGGGGGATACCTTCAACACTGCCATCGGTCAGGGCTTCACCCTGGCCACCCCCATCCAGGTGGCGGAAATGCTCAGTGCCGTGGCCACCGACGGGAAACGGTATAAGCCCCATCTGGTAAGCAAGATCCTCAATGACGACGGCAGCGTGGCCAAGACCTTCGAGCCGGAGGAAGAGGGGAAACTGCCCATTTCTGAATCCACCCTGAAGCTGATCCAGGACGGCCTGGAAGCCGTAACGGAAGAAGGGGGCACTGCCGCCTTCCTGAAGAACCTGCCGGTGCCGGTGGCCGGGAAAACCGGTACCGCCGAAAACCCCCACGGACTGGAACACGGCTGGTTCATCGCCTATGCCCCGGCCAAGAAGCCCCAGCTGGTGGTGGTGTGCATTGTGGAACAGGGCAGCTACGGCACCATTTCCGCAGCCCCCATTGTCAAGAGCATCCTGGAATACGTGTTCACCGATCCCCGGGTGCGGCGGCAGGGCAGCAAGAAATAAGGAGAAACCATGCGCTGGCATTTTTCGTTGAAAAAATATTTTCGGAATATCGACAAACCCCTGCTGATCAGCGTCCTGCTGCTGATCGCCATCGGGGTGGTGCTCATCGGCAGTGCCACCCATGCCAACATCCCCGGGCCCAGACGGTACAGCTTCGTCCTGCGCCAGCTGAGCTTTGCGGCCATCAACCTGGTGCTGGGGGTCTTCCTCATGCGGTTCGACTACCGGATCCTGAAGAGCCTGGCCCGGCCTCTGTACATCTTCAACATCCTCATGCTGCTGGCGGTGATGCTGGTGGGGAAAAGCGCCCTGGGAGCCCAGCGCTGGCTCCAGCTGGGGCCCATCAGCATCCAGCCCAGTGAGTTTGCCAAAGCCATTATGATCATCAGCCTGTCCTCCTTTGTGGACGACCGGCTGCCCCTTTTGACGGATTTCCGAAGCTGGCTGCCGGTGTTCGGCTATGTGCTGCTGCCCTTCCTGTTCGTTATGAAGCAGCCGGACCTGGGGACTTCCCTGGTGTTTCTGGCCATCCTCCTGGGCACCATGATCGTCTGCGGCTTCCGGATCCGGTATTTCCTGATCATGGGAGGCCTGGGACTGGCTTCGGCGCCTCTGGTGTGGAAAATGCTCCACGAGTACCAGCGGAACCGGATCCGGGTGTTCCTGAACCCGGGACTGGAACCCTACGGCAGCGGCTATCACGTGATCCAGTCCATGATTGCCATCGGTTCCGGGCTTTTTGCCGGCAAGGGGCTTTTTGCCGGTACCCAGAGCCAGCTGAACTTCCTGCCGGAAAACCATACGGACTTTATCTTCGCAGTGGCCGGGGAGGAATTCGGCTTCATCGGCACTACCATTATCCTGCTGCTCTACGGGGTGGTGATCTACCGGGGCCTTTCCATTGCCCTCCATGCGTCCGATGATTTTGGAACCCTGCTGGCCGTGGGAGTGGTCTCTATGTTCCTGTTCCACATCCTGGTCAATGTGGGGATGACCAGCGGCATTATGCCGGTCACGGGGGTGCCCCTGCCTTTCATGAGCTACGGGGTCAGCTCTCTTACCACCAATATGCTCATGGTGACCCTGCTGCTGAACATCAATGCCCATCACCAGACCCTGCGTTTTCATTAAGGAGATATTATGCGAAAAGACTTACCCATCGACATACTCAGTGCTGTGGAAAAACCCGCCCGGTACACCGGCATGGAATTCGGCAGCATCGTAAAGCCGGAAGAGGAAACGGAGGTTTCCTTCTGTCTGGCCTTCCCGGATACCTACGAAATCGGCATGAGCTATCTGGGCTACAAGATCCTCTACGAAATCCTCAACAAGCTGCCCAAAGTGGCGGCAGAGCGGGCCTTTGCCCCCTGGGTGGACATGGAAGCCAAAATGCGGGAACGGGGGCTGGTGCTCTCCAGCCTGGAAAACACCCGGCCTTTGAAGGATTTCGACCTGCTGGGGTTCACCCTTCTGTATGAAATGTCCTATTCCAACATCCTGAACATGCTGGACCTGGGCGGGGTGCCCATCCTGGCCAAAGACCGGACCCTGGAGGATCCCTTTGTATGTGCCGGGGGCTGCTGCGTGTTCAACAGTGAACCCCTGGCGGATTTCCTGGACTTCTGCATGCTGGGAGACGGGGAAAAGATCATCCAGGAAGTGACCCTGCTGTACCGGGACTGGAAGCGGGAAGGCAAACCCGGGGGCCGGCTTGGCTTCCTGCGCCGGGTGTCCCGGATCCAGGGGGTCTACGTACCTTCTTTCTATGAAATCACCTACGGTCCCGACGGCACTATTACCGGGAAAAAGCCTCTGGAGCCCACGGCGCCGGAAGTGGTGTACAAACGGGTGGAACAGGACCTGGACGGGCTGGATTTCCCCACCCATCCCATTGTGCCCTACAGTGACACGGTCCACGACCGGATCATGCTGGAACTGTTCCGGGGCTGCAGCCGGGGCTGCCGGTTCTGCAACGCCGGGATCATCTATCGGCCGGTCCGGGAACGGAAACCGGAAACGGTGATGGAGCTGGCCAAACAGCTGGTACCTGCCACCGGCTACAACGAAATCTCCCTGTTCTCCCTGAGCACCGCGGATTATTCCCATCTGGAACCTCTCATCCGGGAACTGCTGGGAGATTTCCGGAAGGACCGGGTCAGCGTGTCCCTGCCTTCCCTGCGGATCGACAGCTTCTCCGTGAAGCTGGCCCAGGAAGTCCAAGCGGTGCGGAAAAGCGGCCTGACCTTTGCTCCGGAAGCCGGGAGCCAGCGGATGCGGGATGTGATCAACAAAGGGGTCACGGAAGAAAATCTCATGAACGCGGTGGGGGCCGCCTTTGAAAACGGCTGGTCCCAGGTGAAGCTGTACTTCATGATCGGTCTGCCTACGGAAACGGACGAAGACGTGCTGGCCATTGCCAAACTGGCCCAGAAGGTCCAGTGGAAGTACAAGGAAGTTACCGGCCACATGGGGGCCAAAGTCACTGTCAGCGTGTCCAACTTCGTGCCCAAGCCCTACACCCCCTTCCAGTGGGTGGGCCAGAACACCAAGGGGGAATTTGACCGGAAGCACATGCTGCTGAAGAACGCCTTTGCCAATCTGAAGAACATCCACTTTCAGTACCATGATTCCCGGACCAGCCTGATGGAAGGGGTCCTGGCCCGGGGAGACCGGCGGCTGGGAAAGGCCATTTACCTGGCCTGGCAGAGGGGCGCCAAATTCGACAGCTGGACGGAATTCTTCGATTATGACCGGTGGGCCCAGGCCATTGCCGATGCAGGCCTGACCCCGGATTTCTACAACAGCCGGCCCCGGGGGAAAGAGGAAATCTTCCCTTGGGAACACACCAGCTGCGGGGTGAGCCGACAGTTCCTGTGGAGTGAATACGAAAAAGCCCAGGAGGCGGCCCTGACTCATGACTGCCGCCGGGATACCTGCACCGGCTGCGGGGTCTGCCAGAAACTGGGCGTGAAGATCATCGACTGGAAGGAGGGAGAAGTATGAAACTGCGGCTGCAGATCACCAAGGAACCGGGGATCCGGTTCATCTCCCATCTGGAATACCAGAGGAGCATCGAAAAGGCCCTCCGTCGGTCCGGGATCCCGGTGGCCTATTCGGAAGGGTTCAACCCCCATATGAAGTTTTCCCTGGCCTCCGCCCTCAGCGTGGGAGTCACCAGCTCCTGCGAGTTTGCGGAAATCCGCCTGGCGGAAGAACGGCCCCTGGAGGAGCTGCTGGACAAGATCGCCCGGGCCCTGCCCATGGGCATCCACATTGTCCGGGGGGACCTGACCGATGACAAGGCTCCCAAGCTCATGGCCCGGGCCCAGGGTGCCTCCTACCAGGTGAAGGTCCCCTGTGCCGCCGATCCTTCTGCCCAGCTGGCCGCCTTTGCCGCTGCGCCGGAAGTTCCCTACACCAAGACCCACAAAAAAGGCAAGGGGAAACCCAAGACCATCGATGTGAAATACTTCATTCCCCAGGTGGAGGCCCGGTGGCAGGAGGGAATCCTGGACCTGTCCTTTGATATCCGGATCACCCCCACCGGCAGCATGAAGGCGTCGGAATTCCTCCAGGTGCTGGAGGACCAGTTCCAGGTCCCTCTCACCGTGGTCCAGGCGGATATCCGCCGGGTGGATCTTTACAGCCGGGATGAAGCCGGCCGGAAGGTTCCCCTGATCGGGGAAGGCTGAGGGCTGCCATGAATACGATCTTTGTCAGTGTCCGTCCGGAAGAAACCAGGATGGGCACCGTGGAAGAGGACCGGCTCCGGGATTATGCGGTGGAGCGGAGCAGTAACGACAACCTGGTGGGCAATGTGTACCGGGCCCGGGTGTGCAATGTGGTGCCCGGGATCCAGGCAGCCTTTGTGGACCTGAACACCGGGAAGAACGGGTTCCTGACCCTGAAAAAGGGAGAAAAGCTCTCCGAAGGCCAGATGCTTTTGGTCCAGGTGGTGAAGGACGCCAGGGGGAACAAGGGTCCGGCGGTGACCCGGGAGATCACCCTTCCCGGCCGGTATGTGGTGCTGGAACCCTACGGCAGCCGGGTGAGCCTGTCCCGGAAGATCAGCTGCAAAACCAAGCGGAAGGAGCTCCGGGAATGGGCCCGGGAGCTGCTGCCGGAAAATATGGGACTGGTGCTCCGGACGGCAGCAGCCCATGCAGAGGAAAGCGAGATCCGGGCCGATCTGGAACAGCTGCTCCGGAACTGGGAGGTGCTGGTCCGCCGGAGCAAAGTGGGCCGGGGACCCCAGCTGCTGTACCGGGAACTGGACCTGGCCATCCGGCTGGTCCGGGATTATGTGACGGACCGGGTGGAACGGATCATCGTGGACGATGAGAAGACCTGTCAGCGGCTCCAGGAAATGCTCCGGGACATGGGGCTGCCCCAGATCCAGGTGAAGCTGTACAAGGGGAAAGAAGACCTGTTCACCTTCTACCGGCTGGATGAGGATATCGAAAGCCTTTCCGACCGGGTGGTGTGGCTGCCGGGGGGCGGCTACCTGGTCTTCGACTATACGGAAGCCATGACCGTCATCGACGTGAACAGCGGGAAATTCTCCACGGGAGCGGACCGGGATGCCACCAGTATGGCCACCAACCGGGAAGCAGCCCGGGAAATCGCCCGGCAGCTCCGGCTCCGGGACATCGGAGGCATCATCGTGGCGGATTTCATCGACATGGACCGGGAAGAGGAACAGGGGGAGATCCTCCAGATCCTGAAGAAAGAATTCGCCTGGGACAAAATGAAGCCAAAGGTCATCGACCTGACCCATCTGAACCTGGTGGAAATGACCCGGATGAAGGCCCGGAAGAATCTGTCCAGCATCCTGTACACCACCTGCCCCATGTGCGGAGGCAGCGGCCGGGTGGAAGCTCCGGAAACCGTCTATGTGGAGATCCGCCGGCGGCTCCGGAGCCTGTTCCTCCAGGGAAAGATGAGCCACAGCCTGCTGCTTACCGTCCATCCTGTGGTATACGGCTGGCTGCGCCAGCAGGGGTTGGGGGACATGGAACGGGAATTCCACTGCACCCTGAAGCTGGCCAGCGACCCATCCCTGGAAATCGGGGTGTTTACCCTTCTGACCGCAGACCAGGAAGGGACAGGAAGAGAGGGTGACCGGGAATGAAACTGACGATTCCATCCTATGTGAAAACCGTTATGGATGTGCTCCAGTCCCATGGGTTCGAAGCCCATGTGGTGGGAGGCGCTGTCCGGGACATGCTCCTGAGCCGGGTCCCGGACGATTATGACGTGGTCACCAACGCCCGGCCGGAACAGATCCTCCGGACCGCGGAAGATGCGGGGATCCCGGTGGTCAGTGAGCTGGGACAGAACTTCGGGGTGGTGATCCTCCGGGTGGAGCGCCACGGGGTGGAAGTGGCCGCCTACCGGAATGAAACCTACGGCAGCGCTGACGCCCACCGGCCGGCGGAAGTCTGGTACTGCAGGACTCTGGAAGAGGATCTGAGCCGGCGGGATTTCACCATCAATGCCCTGGCGGTGGACCAGAACGGACACATCACCGACTGCTTCCAGGGGCTGGATGATCTGCGGGGCCGGGTTCTCCGCACTGTGGGGGATCCGGACCGGCGGTTCTCGGAAGATGCCCTGCGGATGTTCCGGGCCTGCCGGTTCGTGGGACAGCTGGGCTTTGCTCCGGATCCTTCCATCCTGCCTGCCATGGGCCGGAACCTGAAGAAGGTGCCGGGACTGTCTCTGGAGCGGGTGCGGACAGAATTGAACAAGCTGCTCATGGGGACCTATGCGGGAGAAGGCATGGACCTGATGGTGAAAAGCGGACTGGCGGCGGAGAGCTGCCGGGTCCGGCGGAAAGGCCAGTATGAAACGGTGCCCATCCTGCCGGAACTGATCCATCTGGTGGGATTAGGCCAGAACCCCCAGTTCCATCCCTATGATGTGTGGAAGCACACGGCAGTGGCCCTGGACAAAGGGGACCGGAGCCTGGAAGTGGGATGGGGAATCCTGCTCCATGACGTGGCCAAGGGCCTGGAAGGGGTCCGGGGCATCAACAAAGAAGGACAGCCCTGCGACCACGGCCATGAAGTGGTGGGCGCCGCCCTGGCCCGGCAGATCCTGGAACGGCTCCAGCTGCCCCGGGAGGTGGTGGACCGGGTGGCCTGGCTGGTGAAGAACCACATGCACTTCGGGTTCATCAGCGCCCAGGAGGACAGCAAGACCTGGCACTGGCTCCGGAAGGAGGCCCGCAGCGGCCATTTCCGGGTAAACAAGGAGATGGCGGAAGCCTTCAAACAGCTTACGGCCGTGTGCGTGGCGGATGTGGCCGCCACCAATGCGGCCCAGAATGACGTGATCCATGCCCAGATGTACGGAAAACGGTTGGTGAAGATGGCCTATCTCATGCCCGTCCACACCTCCGATCTGGACTTTTCCGGGAAGGACGCTCTGACCCTGGGGGCCCGCCCGGACCAGTTGAAGGAGCTGATGCCGGTGCTCCTCCGGCGGGTCCAGGACCGGATGCTGGAAAATAATCCGGAACAGCTGGCCCAGGCGGCTCAAAAGTGGCTGGAACGGCAAAAAAAACTGTATTGACAATGCATGGTTGAAGAAAAAGAAGGTGTTTCAGAGAAAACACCTTCTTTTTTGTGTAACTTTTGCAATAAAAAAGGTGCAAAAAGAGAAATTTTCTCATAAGTTATTAGAATTTTTATATATTTGCAAAAAAATCTACAAATAATCTCCCGGGAGATTTAAAAAAAAAATTATTTGTGTTATAATCATTCCGTACACTGAATACAGTAGGTTCAGCCGGAATGCGAATGTAAAAAATATTCACAAAGGGGGATGGTTATTTCTTAGAGGAGGATTCCGGCAGTTTCACAAACTAGGAAGGATTTTAAGGAGGTTTTTGCTTTGAGTAAAGTAATGACGTTAAAAGACGCAATCGCCAAGTATGTGCACAGTGGTGATCACATTGCTCTGGGTGGCTTTACGACTGACCGTAAACCCTATGCGGCTGTGTTTGAAATCCTGAGACAGGGCATCACGGACCTGACCGGTCTGGGCGGTGCTGCCGGCGGCGACTGGGATATGCTGATCGGCAACGGCCGTGTGAAAGCCTACATCAACTGCTATACCGCCAACTCCGGTGTAACCAACGTTTCCAGACGGTTCAGAAAATGGTTCGAAGCCGGCAAGCTGACCATGGAAGACTATTCCCAGGATGTTATCTACATGATGTGGCATGCCGCTGCTCTGGGCCTGCCCTTCCTGCCTGTAACCCTGATGCAGGGCTCCGGCCTCACCGATGAATGGGGCATCAGCAAGGAAGTCCGGAAGACCCTGGACAAAGTTCCTGATGACAAGTTCAAATACATCGACAACCCCTTCAAACCGGGTGAAAAAGTGGTGGCTGTTCCTGTTCCTCAGATCGATGTGGCCATCATCCACGCTCAGCAGGCTTCTCCTGATGGCACCGTACGCATCTGGGGCGGCAAATTCCAGGATGTGGATATTGCGGAAGCAGCCAAATACACCATCGTTACCTGCGAAGAGATCATCTCCAATGAAGAAATCAGAAGAGATCCCACCAAGAACGACATTCCCGGCATGTGCGTAGATGCCGTTGTCCTGGCTCCTTACGGTGCTCATCCGTCTCAGTGCTATGGCCTGTATGACTACGACAACCCGTTCCTGAAAGTCTATGACCAGGTCTCCAAGACCCAGGAAGACTTCGATGCTTTCTGCAAAGAATGGGTGTTCGACCTGAAGGATCATGACGAATACCTGAACAAACTGGGTGCCACTCGTCTGATCAACCTGAAGGTTGTTCCCGGTCTGGGCTATCACATTGACATGACGAAGGAGGACAAATAACAATGGCTGATTACACGAATTATACCAATAAGGAAATGCAGGCTGTGACCATTGCCAAACAGATCAAAAATGGTCAGGTTGTAACGGTTGGTACCGGTCTGCCTCTGATCGGCGCCAGCGTGGCCAAGAGAGTTTATGCTCCTGACTGCCACATCATCGTGGAAAGCGGTCTGATGGACTGCTCCCCTGTGGAAGTTCCCCGTTCCGTTGGTGACCTGCGGTTCATGGCTCACTGCGGCTGCATCTGGCCGAATGTCCGGTTCGTCGGCTTCGAAATCAACGAATACCTGCACAAGGCCAACCGTCTGATCGCCTTCATCGGCGGCGCTCAGATCGACCCCTACGGCAACGTGAACTCCACCTCCATCGGCGACTACCATCATCCGAAAACCCGTTTCACCGGGTCCGGCGGCGCTAACGGCATTGCCACCTATTCCAACACCATCATTATGATGCAGCATGAAAAACGCAGATTCATGCAGAAAATCGACTATGTGACCAGCCCGGGCTGGATCGACGGCCCTGGCGGACGTGAAAGACTGGGTCTGCCCGGCGATGTTGGACCTCAGCTGGTAGTAACCGACAAAGGGATCCTGAAATTCGACGAAAAGACCAAACGGATGTATCTGGCTGCCTACTATCCCACTTCTTCTCCGGAAGACGTCCTGGAAAACACCGGGTTCGACCTGGATGTATCCAAGGCTGTGGAACTGGAAGCTCCGGATCCGGCAGTTATCAAACTGATCCGTGAAGAAATCGACCCGGGCCAGGCTTTCATCAAAGTCCCTGCTCCGGAAGCAAAATAAGACATTCGGGAGGAAGAAGTTAAATGGGTTTTTACTCTATGCCTAGATATTTCCAACAAATGCCTCAGGTGGGCAAACCCCTGAAAAAGGTGGATGCCGCCAATGAAGAACAGCTGAAAAAGATCGAAGAAGAGATCCATCAGCTGATCAAAGCCGCTCAGGAAGCCGGCAAGGCAGATGCTGATGTAAACAAGAGAGGGGAACTGACCGCTCTCCAGAGAATTGAAAAACTGGTGGAACCGGGCTCCTGGAGACCCCTGAACACCCTGTTCAATCCTCAGGGCAACAAGAACGGCTCCGTGGCCATCGTCAAGGGCCTGGGCCGTGTAAACGGCAAATGGTGCGTAGTGGTGGCTTCCGACAACAAGAAGCTGGCCGGCGCCTGGGTCCCTGGCCAGGCTGAATGCCTGCTGCGGGCTTCCGACACTGCCAAGACCCTGCACGTGCCTCTGGTGTATGTGCTGAACTGCTCCGGCGTTAAGTTCGACGAACAGGAAAAGGTATACCCCAACCGTCGTGGCGGCGGTACTCCCTTCTTCCGGAACGCTGAACTGAACCAGCTGGGCATTCCCGTCATCGTGGGCATCTACGGCACCAACCCTGCCGGCGGCGGCTATCATTCCATCAGCCCCACGGTGATCATTGCCCATGAAAAAGCCAACATGGCTGTAGGCGGCGCCGGCATTATGGGCGGCATGAACCCCAAAGGCCATGTGGACCTGGAATATGCCAACGAAATCGCTGACATGGTGGACCGTACCGGCAAGACCGAACCTCCGGGAGCTGTCGACATCCACTACACCGAAACCGGTTTCATCCGGGAAGTCTATGCTTCCGAAGAAGGCGTTCTGGAAGGGATCAAGAAGTATGTAGGCATGCTGCCCAAATACGATCCTGAATTCTTCCGGGTGGACGATCCGAAAGCACCGGCATTCCCGGCTGACGATCTGTACACCATGGTTCCCCTGAACGACAAACGGGCTTATGACATCTACAATGTTATCGGCCGTCTGTTCGACAACAGCGAAATGCGGGAATACAAGAAAGGCTACGGTCCTGAAATGGTTACCGGCCTGGCCAAAGTCAACGGCCTGCTGGTGGGCGTTGTGGCCAACGTCCAGGGCCTGTTGATGAACTACCCTGAATACAAGGCTGCCGGCTCTGTGGGTATCGGCGGCAAGCTGTACCGTCAGGGTCTGGTGAAGATGAATGAATTCGTCACTCTCTGCGCCAGAGACCGTCTGCCCATTGTCTGGATCCAGGACACCACCGGGATCGATGTGGGCAACGATGCGGAAAAGGCTGAACTGCTGGGTCTGGGCCAGTCCCTGATCTACTCCATCCAGACTTCCCACATCCCTCAATTCGAAATCACCCTGAGAAAGGGCACCGCTGCTGCACACTATGTACTGGGCGGGCCTCAGGGCAACGATACCAACGCCTTCTCCATCGGTACGGCCGCTACAGAAATCGCCGTTATGAACGGTGAAACCGCCGCTACCGCCATGTACTCCCGGAGACTGGCCAAAGACCGGAAAGCCGGCAAGGATCTGCAGCCGACCATCGACAAGATGAACAACCTGATCCAGGCTTTCTACACCAAATCTCGTCCGAAAGTCTGCGCCGAACTGGGTCTGGTAGACGAAATCGTAGACATGAACAAAATCCGCGGGTATGTGGAAGCCTTCACGGAAGCTGCTTATCAGAATCCGGAAAGCATCTGCCCGTTCCATCAGATGCTGCTGCCTCGTGCCATCAGAGAGTTCGAGACTTTCGTAAAGAAATAATCCTTACGGAGGAACTGTTTTAATGAGTATCTATACCTTGGGAATCGATGTTGGATCTACTGCATCCAAGTGCATTATCCTGAAAGACGGAAAAGAGATCGTGGCAAAATCCCTGGTAGACGTGGGGACCGGAACTTCCGGTCCCGCACGTTCTATTGCGGAAGTCCTGGAAAATGCCCACATGAAAAAAGAAGACATGGCCTTTACCCTGGCTACCGGTTACGGGCGCAATTCGCTGGAAGGCATTGCCGACAAGCAGATGAGCGAACTGAGCTGTCATGCCATGGGCGCCAGCTTTATCTGGCCCAACGTCCATACGGTCATCGATATCGGTGGTCAGGACGTGAAAGTCATCCATGTGGAAAACGGGACCATGACCAATTTCCAGATGAATGATAAATGCGCTGCCGGTACTGGCCGTTTCCTGGATGTTATGGCCAATATCCTGGAAGTGAAGGTTTCTGACCTGGCTGCACTGGGAGCCAAATCCACCAAACGGGTGGCCATCAGCTCCACCTGCACCGTATTTGCTGAAAGTGAAGTCATCAGCCAGCTGTCCAAAGGAACCGACAAGGACGACATCATTGCCGGGATCCATCGTTCCGTGGCCAGCCGTGTCATTGGCCTTGCCAACCGGGTGGGGGTTGTGAAGGATGTTGTGATGACCGGCGGTGTGGCCCAGAACTATGGCGTGAGAGAGGCTCTGGAAGAAGGCCTTGGTGTGGAAATCAAGACTTCTCCCCTGGCTCAGTACAACGGCGCCCTGGGTGCCGCTTTGTACGCGTATAAAAAAGCAGCCAAATAAGCTGCATACCATGTAAAGAAGGAAGGATCATTATGCCAAAGAAAGTAAGCCCTGGCGTTCAGGCATTGAGAGATGTTGTTGAAAAGGTTTACAGAGAACTGCGGGAAGCCAAAGAAAGAGGAGAAAAAGTAGGCTGGTCCTCTTCCAAGTTCCCCTGCGAACTGGCAGAATCTTTCGGTCTGCATGTAGGGTATCCTGAAAACCAGGCTGCCGGCATCGCTGCCAACCGTGACGGCGAAGTGATGTGCCAGGCTGCTGAAGATATGGGGTACGACAACGATATCTGCGGCTATGCCCGTATTTCCCTGGCTTATTCCGCAGGTTTCCGCGGTGCCAATAAGATGGACAAAGACGGCAACTATGTCATCAACCCCAACAGCGGGAAACAGATGAAAGATGCCGATGGGAAGAAAGTCTTCGACGAAAACGGCAAACCCGTGATCGATCCCAAGACCCTGAAACCCTATGCTACGGTAGACAACATCTATGAAATCGCTGCCCTGCCGGAAGGGGAAGAAAAGACCCGCCGTCAGAACGCACTGCACAAATACCGTCAGATGACCATGCCTCAGCCGGATTTCCTGCTGTGCTGCAACAACATTTGCAACTGCATGACCAAATGGTATGAAGACATTGCCCGTCGGCACAACATTCCTTTGATCATGATCGACGTTCCTTACAACGAATTCGACCATGTAAACGAAGCCAACGTAAAATACATCCGGTCCCAGCTGGATACGGCCATCCGTCAAATGGAAGAAATCACCGGCAAGAAGTTCGATGAAGACAAATTCGAACAGTGCTGCCAGAACGCCAACCGTACCGCCAAAGCTTGGTTGAAGGTTTGCGACTATCTGCAGTACAAACCGGCTCCGTTCAACGGGTTCGACCTGTTCAACCATATGGCTGACGTGGTAACCGCCCGTGGCCGTGTGGAAGCTGCTGAAGCTTTCGAACTGCTGGCCAAGGAACTGGAACAGCATGTGAAGGAAGGCACTTCCACCGCTCCCTTCAAAGAACAGCATCGTATCATGTTCGAAGGGATCCCCTGCTGGCCGAAACTGCCGAACCTGTTCAAACCGCTGAAAGCCAACGGCCTGAACATCACCGGCGTTGTGTATGCCCCTGCTTTCGGGTTCGTGTACAACAACTTGGACGAACTGGTCAAAGCCTACTGCAAGGCTCCGAACTCTGTCAGCATTGAACAGGGTGTTGCCTGGCGTGAAGGCCTGATCCGGGACAACAAGGTTGATGGGGTACTGGTTCATTACAACCGGTCCTGCAAACCCTGGAGCGGCTACATGCCTGAAATGCAGCGTCGTTTCACCAAAGACATGGGTATCCCCACTGCTGGATTCGACGGTGACCAGGCTGACCCGAGAAACTTCAACGCGGCTCAGTATGAGACCCGTGTTCAGGGCTTGGTCGAAGCCATGGAAGCAAATGATGAAAAGAAGGGGAAATAACAATGGCTATCAGTGCACTTATTGAAGAGTTCAAAAAAGTATCTGCCAGCCCGAAGACCATGCTGGCCAACTATAAAGCCCAGGGCAAAAAAGCCATTGGCTGCATGCCTTACTATGTGCCTGAAGAACTGGTCTATGCTGCAGGCATGGTTCCCATGGGCGTATGGGGCTGCAACGGCAAGCAGGAAATCCGTTCCAAGGAATACTGTGCTTCCTTCTACTGCACCCTGGCTCAGCAGTCCCTGGAAATGCTGCTGGACGGGACCCTGGACGGCCTGTCCGGGATCATCACCCCGGTTCTGTGCGACACCCTGCGTCCCATGAGCCAGAACATCAAAGTGGCCATGAAGGACAAGATGCCCGTTATTTTCCTGGCTCATCCCCAGGTTCGTCAGACTGCAGCCGGCAAGCAGTTCACCTATGATGCCTACAACGAAGTGAAAGGCCATCTGGAAGAAATCTGCGGCCATGAAATCACCAATGATGCCATCCTGAATGCCATCAAAGTGTACAACAAGAGCCGTGCTGCCCGCCGTGAATTCTGCAAACTGGCCAACGAACATCCTGATCTGATCCCTGCTTCCACCCGTGCCGCCATCCTCCGTGCCGCTTACTTCATGCTGAAGGATGAATACACCGCAAAGCTGGAAGAACTGAACAAGGAACTGGCAGCTGCTCCTGCCGGCAAGTTCGACGGCCACAAAGTGGTTGTTTCCGGCATCATCTACAACATGCCCGGTATCCTGAAGGCCATGGACGACAACAAACTGGCCGTGGCTGCTGACGACTGCGCTTACGAAAGCCGCAGCTTCGCTGTAGACGCTCCGGAAGATCTGGACAATGGTCTCCAGGCTCTGGCCGTACACTTCTCCAAACAGAAGAACGATGTTCTGCTGTACGATCCGGAATTCGCCAAGAACGCCCGTGCTGAACATGTGTGCCAGCTGGTGAAAGACAGCGGCGCCGAAGGCGTTGTGGTATTCATGATGCAGTTCTGCGATCCGGAAGAAATGGAATATCCTGATCTGAAGAAGGCTCTGGATGCACATCACATTCCTCATGTGAAGATTGGTGTGGACCAGATGACACGCGACTTTGGTCAGGCTCAGACCGCTCTGGAAGCTTTCGCAGAAAGCCTGTAAGAGAATTCTAAAAGAGGCTGTTGCTTAGGCAACAGCCTCTTTTTTTGGTATAATGGAGAAAAAACAAAGGAGAAACCATCCATGAGCCTTTCAGAGGAATACAATCGCAAACGGAAAAACAGTGCAGGGGAAGTGCTGGAGGAACTCCGGGACGGGGACTATGTGCTGTCCGCCCAGGCCATGGCGGAGCCGGTGACTTTGCTGGAAGCCATGCCCCTCTTGAAAAAACGGGGCCGGAAAGGCATTACCTACAACTCCTGTATGCCCATGGCGGATCTGCCCTGGTACCATGATCCCTCCATGGCCGGAACCCTGGACCATGTGTCCTGGTTCTTCAGTGCCCCCACCCGGAAGGCTCATACAGAAGGTCTGTGCAGCTTCCTTCCCGCCGGATCCACCAGCCTTGTCCGGAAGACTCTCCAGCGGGTGGAGGCCCGGAACCGGCGGCCGGTACTCCTGGCTACGGCTTCTCCCATGGATGCCCACGGGTATTTTTCCCTGTCCCTGTCCGCCCTGTTCGAACGGGACATCATCGACCGGGGAGCGGTGGTGCTCCTGGAAGTAAGCCCCCATTTTCCCCGGACCTGGGGGGATACCCTGCTGCCCATTTCCCAGGTCACAGCCTTTGTGGAAACGGACCGGAAGCCTCCCGTATCCCCGGTGCCCGGTCTGGGGGACCTGGACCGGAAGATTGCCGCCCAGGTGGCGGAACTGATCCCGGACGGATCCACCCTCCAGCTGGGGGTGGGGCACATTCCCAGCGCTGTGGCAGAAGAACTGAAGGTCCGGCATCATTTGGGAATCCATTCCGGGCTGTTCAGTGACAGCCTGATGGACCTGATCCGGTGCGGAGCCGTGGACAACAGCCGGAAAGGGTTCCAGGAGGGAGTCTCCCTCTGCGCCTTTGCCAACGGGTCCCAGAAGCTCTATGACTTTCTGGACGGGAATCCGGGGGTGATATTCCGCAGAGGGACCTTTGCCAATGAACCCAGGATCATCGCCCGGAATCGGAACATGGTGTCCCTGAACACCGGGCTGGAAATCGACCTTACCGGGCAGATTGCCGCAGAATCCATGGGGTTTGCCCAGTTTTCCGCCACCGGGGCCCAGACGGAAACCATCCAGGGGGCCCAGCTGTCTCCCGGAGGGAAATCCATCCTGGCTCTCCGGTCCGTGTATGCCGCCCGGAATGCAAAGGGGGAAAAGGTGCTGAAATCCAAAATCGTCCCCTGTTTCCGTCCTGGAACTGTGGTGTCAACCTCCCGGAACGACATAGACTATGTGGTCACTGAGTATGGAGTGGCTTGGCTGCGGGGGGCCTCGGTAAAGGAACGGGTGAAAGAACTGGTCAGCGTGGCCCATCCCGCCTTCCGGGAAAAACTCCTGGCAGCGGCAAAGGAGAAGGGGCTGGTGTAAAGGAACTGACCGTTGACGGGGGTGTTGCTTATGCAGGCAACACCCCCTTTTACAATATCTCCTCCACGGTCTTTTGGATCAGGTCCACAAAGGCCAGGAGGTTTTTGCTTTTGGCTTTTTCTTTTTTGTAGCAGATGGTGAGCCAGGGGTACCGGGCCGGGTCCCCGGTACGGAAATACCGGACCGGTTTGGAGGTGTGGAAGGCCTGGGTGTAGGATTCCATACAGAAAGCGATGCCCATTCCTCCGGCAGCCAGGCGGACGGCTGTTTCAATGTTTTCGATTTCCCTGGTACGGGGAATTTTTCCCAGATCTGCCAGCAGTTTGTCTTCCTGGAGCCGGATCTGCTGGCTGTGGCTTTGGAGGAGGAACGTTTCTTCTTTCAGCAGTTCTCCAGGCAGATAGGGGAAACGGCTGTCGGGCAGGGGACGGGCCTTTTGGCAGAGAGGATGGTCTGCCGGCAATACCACCAGGAATCCTTCCTGCCGGAGCCTGCGGCAGACAAAATCGGGATTTGGAGCATCCTGGAAGCAGAGGATCAGATCGAACTGGTCCCGGGCCAGATCCTGGATCAGTTCCTGATAGTGCCTGTGCTGGAGCCGGAGTTCCACCTGGGGATGGCTTTTGTGGAACTGAGTCATTAAAGTGGGCATCAGCAGGGCCGAAAAAATCAGATAGGTACCAATTCGCAGCCGGTCTTTTCGGTTTTCCTGGAGCGCCTGGAGCCTTCCTTCCAGCTCCCGGTCCAGGGCCAGCATCTCCCGGGCGGCTGCCAGCACCAGTTCTCCGGCTTCGGTGGGCACCACCTGCTTGCTTTGGCGGATGAACAGCGGTTGATGGAGCCGTTCTTCCAGCTTTTTCACAGCAATGCTCAGGGTAGGCTGGGTAATGTACAGTTTACGGGCAGCCGTATGGTAGCTGCCGGTTTCAGCCAGGGTACAGAGATACTGCAGCTGGCGGAGATTCAGGACCATGGCCGGACTCCTTTCAGCAGAGGGGTTTGAAAAAACGATTGAAAAAATTTATCACTTAATAAAATACCACAATTTGAATTTTCGCACAATGCCCCGTACAATACAGGTATCAGAACAACAACAGACCGGGCATTGCCCGGGGAAAGGGAAGTGACTGGTATGGCCAATGGGAAAACGGTGAAGAAGATGAAGGTGCCTCACACCTTTATCATTATTTTTGCCCTGATTGTAGCTGCGGTGATCCTGACCTGGATCATTCCCGCAGGGATGTATGATTTTGTGAAGAATGCCAGCGGGAAAAAGGTGGTGGATCCGGCTACCTTCCACTATGTGAAAAGTTCCGGGGTCAATCCTCTGAAGATTCCCCTGTACATTATCCAGGCTTTCAGCAAAAGGATCGACCTGGTGATGGTGATCCTTATGGCCGGGTCCGCCTTCCATGTGGTGACCAAAACCGGTTCCCTTCAGGCCATCCTGGCCCTGGGAGCCCGGAAGTTCTCTGACCGGCTGGATGTGTTCATCCCGGTGCTCACCCTGATTTTCGGGCTGATCTGCACCACCCAGGGAGCCAACACCTTCATTCCTTTTGCGCCGGTCATGGTGATGCTGGCCATGGCCATGGGGCTGGATTCTCTCACCGGGGCGGCCATTATGCTCCTGGGCGGGGCCATCGGGTTTTCCACCGGCACCCTGAACATGTACACCACGGTGGTGGCCCAGAACATTGCGGAACTGCCCCCTTATTCCGGGCTGGGATACCGGGCCTTCTGCTTTGTGGTCTATTATATCGTCACCAATATTTTCCTGATCCGGTATGCCAAAAAGGTGAAGGCCCGTCCGGAACTGAGCCCCATGTACGATCTGGATCAGGAGGCAAAGGCTTCCGGAGATGCCATGGATCTGGAAAAGACCGGCATCCTGGACCGGAACAAAGTACTGCCCCTGGTGCTCCTTGTCATTACTTTTGTGGTGATCATTTACGGAGCCATTGCCCTGAAATGGGGTATGAGCGAAATGTCCGCCCTGTTCCTGGTGTACGCGGTGGTGGCGGACCTGGTCAACGGCGCCAGTGCCAATGAAATGTGCAAAGATCTCATCGACGGCAGCAAACAGATGCTGGGAGCCGCCTACATCATCGGCATGGCCACTGCCATCAGCACCATTATGAATGACGGGAAGATTACCTACACCATCGTCCACAGTCTGTCCTCCCTGCTGGAAGGGCTGCCGGCGGTGGTAATCGCACCGGGGATGGTCCTGGCCAACACCGTCATCAACATTTTCCTCACCAGCGGCAGCGGCCAGGCGGTGGCAGTGATGCCCATCCTGACCCCTCTGGCGGATGTGCTGGGGGTGACCCGGCAGACCACGGTGCTGGCCTTCAACTTCGGGGACGGATTCTGCAACTATGTGCTGCCCACCTCCACCGCCCTCATGGGGACCCTGAGTGTTACCAATATCCCTTATGACCGGTGGATGCGGTTCATGTGGAAACTGTTCCTGATCTGGCTGATTGTAGGCTGTATCCTGGCCTCTATCGCCCAGTTCATCCATCTGGGACCCATGTGATACTTTGAGTGAAGAGTGCAGAGTGAAGAGTGCAGAGGGAATAGTGAAGAGTGAAGAGTGCAGAGTGGGTGACCGGAGAGAAAATCGGTCAGGGACCTGCGGAAGGAGAAAAAGATGCTGGATGAAATGATTGCCCGGGCCAATAACTGGGTGGACGGACATGCAAAAGAACTGACGGACATGGCAGATGCCATTTTTGACCATCCGGAAATCGGACCTCATGAGGTGTTTGCCAGCAAACTGCTGACGGACTGGCTGGAAGCCCACGGTTTTGCCGTGACCCGGGGCATCGGGGGCCTGGAGACCGCCTTCCGGGCTGTGTGGAAAAACGGAGAAGGGGGACCCAATCTGGGGCTCCTGTGCGAATACGACGCCCTGCCGGGCATGGGCCATGGCTGCGGCCATCAGATGCAGGGACCGGCGATCCTGGGGGCGGCAGAGGCCATCCGGCAGGCAGCCGGGGACAATCCTTTTACCCTGACGGTGTACGGGACTCCCGGAGAAGAAAACATCAGCGGCAAATACATTATGATCCGGAACGGCTGTACCTTTGAAGAGCTGGATGTGGCCCTGATGATGCACGGGGGGCCGGCCACCCAGACGGACATCAAATGCCTGGCCAATGCAGAATATGACCTGACCTACCATGGAAAAGCCGCCCATGCGGCCCTGAAACCGGAAGCGGGCCGGAGCAGCCTGGATGCCATGTGCCTGGCCTTCCACGGCATGGAATGTCTCCGGGAGCATGTGACTGACGATGTGCGGCTCCATTACAACATTACTGACGGAGGCGGTACTGCTGCCAATGTGGTGCCCAGTCTCACCAAAGCCCAGGTGATGGTACGGGCCAATACTGTAAAAGCGGTGAAGGAACTGATGGTCCGGCTGGAAAAGATCTTCCAGGGGGCGGCTCTGATGACGGAAACGGAAGTGGAGGCCAAAGTGGGGAAAATCCTGGACAACAAGATCCCCAACCTTCAGCTCAACGACATCCTGATGAAGCATGCCCGGGCACTTCAGGCCCCCAACTGTCAGCCTCCCCGGCAGCGCACCGGATCCACGGATTTTGCCAATGTAATGCACCGGGTCCCAGGGTCCTGCATCCGGGTGGCCTTTGTGCCCGACGGCACCAGTTCCCATTCCCCGGAATTCATTGCTGCCGGGAAAAGTGAAGCCGCCCACAAGGCCGTGGCCTTTGGGGCCAAGATCCTGGCGGATACGGTTCTGGAACTGGTGGAGAATCCGGAAGAACTGACCGCCATCCGGCAGGAATTCCAGGAACGGCTGGCTGCCGAAGACAAGTGACCGGAGAGTGTCACCTGGTTTCACTGTAAACTTGAAAATTTGTAACAGAGGACGGAGAAGCCCATTCCGTCCTCTTTTTCTTTGGGTGGGTCCTGGACTGTCCCGGTACGGAAAGAGCCTGGAGCGCGAAAAAACGTAACAGCCGTGCTTTCCAAGGAAACACACTATCTATAGTGTTCTTTTGGGGTATAAAACGATTTTTGCCACAAGATATAGTTGCTGAAACGGGAGTTTTGGTGTATCATATCTATCAGCGACAAGTGCGGAACTGGAAAAAGGATTTGTACAGTTGCAGTTTTTCATGTATAATAAGGATAGTTATTCTTAAATACGGTAAATTATCAATAAATATTCTAAGGGGGAGCGGCCATGAAGGTTATCAAACGGGACGGATCCACGGTTTCTTTTGACCGGAACAAGATCGTCACTGCCATATCCAAAGCCAACAAGGCAGTGGAAGAAAAAGAACGGCTGGGACAGGAAGACATCGAAGAGATAGCTTCCTTCGTAGAGCATAAAAATAAAAAGAGACTGCTGGTGGAAGACATCCAGGACATGGTGGAAAAGCAGATCATGGTCCGGGGCCATTATGAACTGGCCAAGGCTTATATCATCTACCGGTATAACCGGGCCCTGGTCCGGAAGGCCAACACCACCGATGATTCCATCCTGAGCCTGATCAGCAACAAGAACAAGGACGTAATGGAGGAGAACTCCAACAAGAATGCAGTGATGGTATCCACCCAGCGTGACCTGATCGCCGGGGAAGTATCCCGTGACCTGACCCGCCGGGTAGTGCTGCCGGAGAAGATCTCCAAGGCCCATGACCTGGGGGAAATCCACTTCCATGATGCGGATTATTTCATCCAGCCCATGTTCAACTGCTGCCTGGTGAATCTGGGGGATATGCTGGACAACGGCACGGTGATGCACGGCAAACTGATCGAAAGCCCCAAGAGCTTCCAGGTGGCCTGCACCGTTATGACCCAGATCATCGCTTCTGTGGCGTCCGCCCAGTATGGCGGCCAGTCCGTGGACGTGTCCCACCTGGGCAAATACCTGCGCCGGAGCCGGGAAAAATTCCGCAAGCGCCTGATTGAAACTACCCATGGCCAGCTGCCGGAAGAAGAAATGGAAGCCATCCTGGACAGCCGGATGAAGGACGAACTGGCCAGCGGCGTCCAGACCATCCAGTACCAGATCAACACCCTGATGACCACCAACGGGCAGTCTCCCTTTGTGACGCTGTTCCTGCACCTGGACCCCAATGACGAATACATCGAAGAAAATGCCCAGATCATTGCGGAAATCCTCCGGCAGCGGCTGGAAGGCATCAAAAACGAAGTGGGCGTCTATGTGACCCCGGCCTTCCCCAAACTGGTCTATGTGCTGGACGAATTCAACTGCCTGAAAGGCGGCAAATATGACTACCTGACCAAACTGGCGGTCCAGTGCTCCATCAAACGGATGTATCCGGACTACATTTCCGCCAAGAAGATGCGGGAAATCTACCAGGGGAACGTGTTCTCCCCCATGGGCTGCCGGTCCTTCCTGTCTCCCTGGAAGGATGAAAAGGGCAACTACAAGTTCGAAGGCCGGTTCAACCAGGGGGTTGTGTCCCTGAACCTGCCCCAGATCGGGATCCTGGCCAAAGGGGACGAGGAAAAGTTCTGGAAGCTGCTGGATGAACGGCTGGAACTGTGCTACGATGCTCTGATGGTCCGGCACAATGCCCTGAAGGGGATTCGCAGCGATGTAAGCCCCATCCACTGGCAGAACGGCGCCATTGCCCGTCTGAAGAAAGGGGAAACCATCGACAAGCTGCTGGAAGGGGGCTATTCCACCCTGAGCCTGGGGTACATCGGCCTGTACGAATGCACCAAGGCCATGAAAGGCTGCAGCCACACCACTCCTGAAGGGGAAGAATTCGCCATGCGGGTGATGAAGCGGCTGCGGAAAGCCTGCGATGACTGGAAGGCACAGACCGGCCTGGGCTTTGCCCTGTACGGCACGCCGGCAGAATCCCTGTGCTACCGGTTTGCCCGGATCGACAAGGAACGGTTCGGTACCATCAAGGACATTACCGACAAAGGGTATTACACCAACTCCTACCATGTGGATGTGCGGGAACCCATCGATGCCTTCAGCAAGTTCAAGTTCGAAGCCCAGTTCCAGCCCATTTCCTCCGGCGGCTGCATTTCCTATGTGGAAATCCCCAACATGAAGAAGAACCCCACCGCCATCGAGGATGTGGTCCGGTTTATCTACGACAACATCCAGTATGCGGAATTCAACACCAAATCCGACTACTGCCAGGTGTGCGGCTTTGACGGGGAAATCCAGATCAACGACAAGCTGGAATGGGAATGCCCTCAGTGCCACAACAAGGATCAGTCCAAGATGAACGTGACCCGGCGGACCTGCGGCTATCTGGGAGAAAACTTCTGGAACGTGGGGAAGACCAAAGAAATCAAATCCAGAGTACTGCATCTGTAAGGGGGCTTTTCGTTGAATTACGCAACCATCAAAAAATGTGACGTGGCCAACGGCCCCGGGGTACGGGTTTCCCTGTACGTCAGCGGCTGTACCCACCACTGCAAAGGCTGTTTCAACCAGGAAACCTGGGATTTCGCCTTCGGCAAGCCCTTTACCCAGGCCCAGCTGAAGGAAATCCTGGAAGACCTGGAACCGGAGTACATCCGGGGGTTCTCCCTTCTGGGAGGGGAACCCTTCGAACCGGCCAACCAGGAAGTGCTGGTGGGAGTGCTGCGGCATATCCGGGAGCGGTATCCGAAAAAGACCATCTGGTGCTACAGCGGCTATCTTTTCGACCACGACATGCTGGCTGGAAAGCTGGGGGACCCGGCCATTACCCGGGAGATGCTGGGGTACCTGGATGTGCTGGTGGACGGGGAATTTGTGGAAAGCAAAAAGAACCTGAACCTGCGTTTCAAAGGCAGCGAAAACCAGCGGATCATCAACGTGCCCAAGTCCCTGGAAACCGGGACCATCGTCCTGTGGGACGGAGAGGAATATGCATGAGTGAAAAAATACGGCTCCGGGAGCTTCCCGGGGCCGTATTTTTTGTCAGCGGTCACTGGTCACTGGCCCACTGACAAATTTGCAGGCAAATTTTTGAATGGAAACGCAGCTGTCTTTGGCAGATATTCTCCATTGGCCTTTGACCGTTGACGGGGCTGTTGCTCAGGCAACAGACCCATTTCCAAATCTCCCCAAAAATGGTAGAATAACCCTGTTGATTGCAAAGTTTTTCTGATGTTTTCATTGGATTTTGGAGGAGATTTCCATGGATGTACTGCATATGACGGAAGATGCTTTGGAAGCGCAATGTATTGAATGGCGCCGGTGGTTCCACGAACACCCGGAAGTGAGCACGGAAGAAAAGAATACCTCGGAGAAGATTTTCCATATCCTGAAGGACCTGGGACTGGATCCGGTCCGGGGCCAGGGCCACTACGGGGTGGCGGCTACCATCACCGGAAACAAACCCGGGCCCATGGTGGCTCTCCGGGCGGATATGGACGCCCTTTCCGTCAGGGAAGATACAGGACTGCCCTATGCCTCGAAAAATCCCGGGGTGATGCATGCCTGCGGCCATGACATCCACATGACCACCCTGCTGGAAACGGTTCTTCGGCTGCTCCGGCGGAAAGACGAGATCCAGGGCAGCGTCCGGCTGCTGTTCCAGCCTTCGGAAGAGCTGGCTCCCACCGGCGGCGCCCGGTACATGATCAAAGACGGATTCCTGAAGGACGTAAAGGCGGTATTCGGTCTCCATGTATGGCCCAACTTTGTCTGCGGACAGATCGGGGTAAAGCCCGGGGCCATGATGGCCGGTTCCGACCGGATCAAGGTGGTGATCAAAGGCCGGACTTCCCATGCAGGCCATCCTCAGGAAGGCATCGATGCCATTATGGCGGCAGCGGACTTCCTCCAGCAGGTGAGCCACATTGTCAGCCGGCGGGTGAGCCCTCTGGCCACGGCCACCATCAACATCGGTACCATCCACGGGGGATCCCGGTATAATGTGGTGCCTGATGAAGTGACCCTGGAAGGGACCATCCGGACCCTGGACGAAACCAACCGGAAACGGATCCCGGAATTCATCCAGGGCATCCTGGACGGCCTGAAGGCCTCTGCAGGCGTGGACTGCGAATTCAACTATTACTATGGCTACCCGGTACTGGACAACTGGCCGGTTCCGGAAAAAGTGGTGGAGGATACGGCCCGGCAGGTGCTGGGGGAAAAAGGTCTGGTGTCCCATGTGGTGCCGGATCTGACGGCGGAAGACTTCGGCTTCTACATGCAGGATATCCCTGGCTGCTTCCTGTGGCTGGGCTGCGGCACCGAAGGGGAACCGGTCCACGGCCTCCACAACGCCAAACTCTGTCCCAACGAAAACGCCCTGGTGGTGGGCTCCAAGCTCATGAGCCAGGTGGTGATCAACGCCCTGGAGGCTCTGAACCAGGGTGTGGATTTCAGCAAAAAAGACTGAAGGAGAAATTTTCATGAAAATGGCTTTTATCGGTGACAGCCTGGTAAGCTGCACCAACGAAACCCTGGCCAACACCTGGTATGACATCGCTTCCAAAAAGATGGGCTTTGAAGTGGTGAACAACGCTGCCGGGGGCAAACTGACCCTGGTCATGTGGGGTATGTTCAAAATGGATGTGGTGGATGAAAAGGCCGACGGGGTGTTCCTGTGCTGCGGCATGAACGACATCCTGCTGGACGAACCCATGAGCTCCATTGAAGAAAACATGGCCGGTACTCTGGACAAGGCCCGGGATGCAGGGCTACCCATTGTGATCCTGGGAATCCCGCCTTTGACCCGGATCGAAAGTACGGAAAAGGGCTGGCAGCTGCCCAGTGAATTTGAAAAGCACAATGCGGCTCTCCGGGAATACCGTCAATGGCTCCAGGAAGAAGCAGAACGCCGGAATCTTCCGGTGCTGGACTATGAACAGGTCCTCAGCGAAGCGGAAAAGAAAACCGGCCGGAGCATGTTCCAGGATGGCCTCCATCCCAACAAGGAAGGGTACCAGGCGGTAGCGGAAGCCTTTGAAGAAGTGCTGAAAGCCGCTCTCCAGGAGCAGGCATGAAGCTGGAACACAACCAGCCGGTGATCATGACCCGGTCCGTGATGCTGTCCATGGCCAATTCCGCCGGACACCTTTTCGGTGGCACCCTTATGGGCTGGATGGACGAACTGAGCGGGATCACTGCCCACCGGTTCGCCTGGACCCGGGTGACCACAGCTGCTGTAAAAGGCATGAACTTTTACGTGCCCATCCCCTACGGTACGGTTCTTCAGCTGGAAGGCCGGGTGATCCGGGTGGGGAACACCTCCATGGAGGTGGAAGTGGTGGCCTGGCTGGAACCGGAACAGGAAGACCAGGAGCCCGTCCGGGCGGCGGATGCCCTGTTTGTGTACGTATCCCTGGACGAAAACCGGAAACCGAAAAAAATCCAGCGGTCTCTTTGAGACGCTGGATTTTCTGTATCAGGAAAGGAAGCAAACCATGATCTATTATTTTTCCACCACCGGCAATTCCCTGGCCCTGGCCCGGAAACTGGCCGCCGCCCTGGGGGACGGGATCTGTTCCGTCACCCGGACCAGGGAAAAGACACTGGAAGGGCCGGCCGTCGGCCTGGTGTTCCCGGTGTACTACGGGGATGTGCCTGCCAATGTGCAGGATTTTGTCCGCAGCCACGCTTTCCCGGAAGGCGCCTATGTGTATGCTCTGGCCACCTGCGGCAGTACCTGGGGCCGGACCTTCCGGACCCTTCAGCAGCTCTTGGGAGAAAAGGGCTGCCATCTTGCCTGGAGCCGGGCAGTACCGCTTATCGCCAACAGCACCATCTGCATGAAATCCCATATAGGGTATGACCTGAAAAAACTGGACAAGGAGGAGGCCCTGGTCCGGGAAGGGGCGGAAGCGGTGAAAAAACGGAAGGAAGACCATTCCCAGGAACAGGATTCCCTGCTGGCCGGGCTTTTTGACACCTGGCTGGGACGGAAAATCGGGAACTGGTATCTGGCTGTGCAGGTGGCACCGGACCGGTGTGTCCGCTGCGGGGAATGTGTACGGCTGTGCCCTGTGGAAAACATACATCTGGGGGAAAAAGCGGCGGTGATGGGGAATCACTGCCTCCACTGCCTGGCCTGCCTCCATGGCTGTCCCCATCAGGCCATCACCGCCCGGGGTCGGGTGGTATTGAAAGAAGACCAGTACCGGCATCCGGGAGTGACGGTGCAGGAGTTGGAACGGTAAACAGAGGGGGTGCTGCACGTTGCGTGCAGCACCCCCGTTTTTCTTATTCTTTTTTTGTTCCGCGTCCCTTCACGCAATACCCGATCCACCCCAAAAACACCAGGGCGATGACCATCCACTGGGCCAGGGCGGCGGGGCCCTGTTTGGCGAACAGGTCGTCGTAGCCTTTCAGGTAGATGGCCAGGATCACCAGGGGCAGGCCGTAGGTGTAATACAGTTTCCATTGGTCAGCCAGGTTCCGGCCGGCACCCTGGTTCACTTCCTCCAGGAAGTGGGTCCAGCCCCAACCGTTTTTCCGGGTGCAGAACAGCACAAAGGTCAGACCGCCCAGGGGCAGCAGGTTGTTGGATACAATGAAATCTTCCAGATCCAGGACACCGGTGCCCGGTCCCAGAGGCTGGAAGCTGCTCCACAGGTTGAAGCCCAGGACGCAGGGAATGCTGCCCAGGGCAATGAGGGCAAATACGAACCAGGCGGCTTTGGGCCGGTCCCAGCCCAGCAGTTCCCGGAAGCAGGCAATGATGCTTTCCATGACCGCAATCACCGTGGACAGGGCTGCAAAGGACAGGAACACAAAGAACAGGCTGCCCCAGATCTGGCCTCCCGGCATCAGAGTGAACAGGTTGGGGATGGTGAGGAAGATCAGGGAAGGGCCGGCATCCGGCTGGATTCCATAGGCGAAGCAGGCGGGGATGATGATGAAGCCGCTCATGAGAGCCACAAAGGTGTCCAGAGCGGTGATGGTCAGGGCTTCTCCCGGCAGGCTCCGCTTTTTGTCCATATAGGAAGCAAAGATCATCATGGCTCCGTTGCCGGCGCTGAGGGTGAAAAAGGCCTGGCTCATGGCGGCATAGATCACATTTCCCCAGCCCAGTTTTTCCAGAGAAGCGAAATTGGGTACCAGGTAGAATTCAATGCCCTTTTCCGCTCCCGGCAGGAACAGGGAATGGACCGCCAGGATGATCATCAGGAGCAGCAGGGCGCTCATCATTACTTTGGTAATCCGCTCGATGCCTTTTTCCAGTCCCATATAGCAGACCAGGAACCCCAGGAGGCAGGACAGGAAGGTCCAGAAGCCCATGGAAAGAGGCTGGGCCAGCATCTGCTGGAAGGTGGTTTGGATAAAGGCCGGAGACTGGCCCACAAAGGTTCCCTTCAGATGGAGCCAGCAGTAGTTCAGCATCCACCCGGTGACCGTGGTGTAGTACAGCATCAGCAGGATGACCCCCGCAATGCCGATGTATTTCAATCGGGGCCAGCGGCT
>NZ_FR902078.1:27640-37040 GCF_000437815.1 Acidaminococcus sp. CAG:542 | reverse complement strand
GGGCCCAGCGGCTGCCGGCGGGAGCCAGTCTGTCAAAGCAGCGGGCCACGCTCTGGCGGCTGCTCCGGCCCAGGGCGAACTCACACAGGAGCACTGGGATCCCCAGGATCAGCAGGAAAATCAGGTACAGAAGGATGAAGGCGGCCCCTCCGTACTGGCCGCACAGATAGGGGAATTTCCACACATTGCCGATGCCGATGGCGCAGCCGGCGCTGACCAGGATGAAGCCCAGACGGGATTGGAAGGAATCACGGGTGCTTTGCTGTTCTGACATAAGACTACCTCACTTCTATGCTACGAATGATTAATATGTTACAATTTTACAATAAATCTCTGGGGAATGCAAAAAAAAATAAGGGCTGCTGCCTGTGCAACAGCCCATTTTTCATGCTTTCTTTCTTGACGCTGTGTAGAATATGAATCCCAAAAACAGTGCTGCCAGGACCAGCCACTTGGCCAGGACTTCCGGGCCCTGTTTGCTGAACATGTCGTAATACCCTTTCAGATAGATGGTGATGATCAAAAGGGGCAGCACATACAGAAGGTAATTCCGGAGGGATGACGGCAGGTTCCGGCCTTCTCCGTCATTGGCTTCCGCCAGGAAATGGGTCCAGCCCCAGCCGTTCTTTTTGGTGCAGAACAGTACAAAGGCCAGGCTGCCCAGAGGCAGCAGGTTGTTGGAGACGATGAAATCTTCCAGGTCCAGGATGGAAGACCCGGGGCCCAGGGGCTGGAATCCGCTCCACAGATTGAAGCCCAGGACACAGGGCACACTCAGGAGCACAATGGCCAGTCCGTTGATGGCCACGCTTTTTTTCCGGCTCCAGCCGTACAGGTTCATGCCAAAGGCGATGATGTTCTCAAATACGGCAATCACCGTGGACAGGGCTGCAAAGGACAGGAACACAAAGAACAGCATGCCCCAGAACCGGCCGCCCGGCATCTGGACGAACAGATTGGGAATGGTCAGGAAAATCAGGGAAGGACCGGCGTCCGGCTGGATCCCGAAGGCGAAGCAGGCGGGGATGATGATGAATCCGGCCATGAGAGCCACAAAGGTATCCAGCGCTGTAATGGTGGAGGCCTCGCCGAACAGACTCCGGCCGTGGGGCAGGTAGGCTCCGAATATCAGCATGGCTCCGATGCCGATGGACAGGGTAAAGAAGGCCTGGCTCATGGCGGCGTAGATCACATTCCCCCAGCCCAGCTGGGCCAGGGTGTCAAAATTGGGTACCAGGTAGAACTGGATCCCTTTTTCCGCTCCTTCCAGGAACAGGGAGTGGCCGGCCAGGACGATCATCAGCAGCAGCAGGGCGCTCATCATCCATTTGGTGATCCGTTCCACCCCGTTCTGGATCCCCAGGTAGCAGACACCGAAGCCCATGGCGCAGGTGAGCACCATCCAGAACAGCAGGTTGGACGGATCTTTGAGCATGGTTCCGAAGGTGGCGGTGATGAACTGGGGCGAGGCTCCCACAAAGGTGCCGGTAATGTGGAGCCAGCAGTAGTACAGCATCCAGCCGGTAACCGTGGTGTAGTACATCATCAGCATGTAGCAGCCCACGATGCTGATGGACTTGAACCGGTGCCAGCAGGTACCAGGAGGTTCCAGCACTTCGAAGCTTTTGGCGGCGCTGCAGCGGCTGCCCCGGCCGATGGCGAATTCGCAGACCATCACCGGGATCCCCATAATGAGCAGGAACACCAGATAGATCAGGATAAAGGCGGCGCCTCCGAACTGGCCGCACAGGTAGGGGAACTTCCACACATTCCCGATGCCGATGGCACAGCCGGCGCTCACCAGGATGAATCCCAGCCGGGAGCTGAAGGATTCTGTAGATACACCTTTCTCAGACAAAAAAACACCTCATTTCAAAATGTGACAATTCAGTGATTTATATTGTATTATAGTCTGGAAGAAGTTGCAACCTTATTGTTTTACTCAGAGCCAGCGAAGCTGGCATCCATTGACCGTTGACAGCTGACAGCGGCGGCCCTGTGGGCGCCGCTTATCTCGCCTTCGGCTGGATCATGGGCGGAGTCTGGGCCTTGACCTTGGGACCGGTGGGCACGGGGCCCTGAGGCTGGGCAGGCTGGGGCAGAGGAGCGGCGGTTTGTTTGTTCATGGCCGGGGTCTGTTTCTGTCCGGCCTGGGGAAGAGATTTTTTCGGCCCTGCCGTCTTGGGACCGGTTTTCTGCTGGTCCATGATCCGGTTCCGCTCCTGGGCCGCTTTTTCCTCTGCCCGCTGGGTGGACAGGCTGCGCCAGAAAAAAAGACCGGCAGCCAGTACGGCAATCAGGATGATGGACAGGAGACGCTGGGGGGAGAAACGGGGTCTTTCCTTTGAAGGAGAGGCTGCCTTCGGCTGCTTTCCCTCCGGAAAGCCCGTCAGCCATTTCATGATTCTGCGAAGCATGGCAAAAATCCTTTCTTATAGAAAAAAAGTACCGCCCGACTGATCAGTCCGGCCGGCAGAATCTATTGTACATTTCCTGGGGGGAAAAAACAATGGAAAAGGCTGGAGTCGGGAGTCAGAAATCCCAGGAAAGAATCCGTCTGGCGGAAGGATCCTCGTAAAGAATGACACGGCAATCTTGTCAGAGAAATCCCCTTACGGTATACTGGTATCCAGCAATGAACATGCAACGCAGTATCGTTTTCCAGAAAAGGAATCAAAAATATTTTATCTGAGTTTTGCCACAGACGTTGTAGGGGCTCGCCGCAGGCAAGCCCTTCCCGGCCTGCGGTTTTTATGTTTAAAACCATCTGCCTTGGAGATGGTCTCCTTTGGCGTGAGACTGTGTTATAATAGGAAATCATTACAAAGCTATCACTGACAAAGGAAGGAATCCATGGCTAAAAAATATTTTTTCTTTGATATCGATCGGACCCTGGGGCTGGGAATCACCGGGCAGGTGCCGGAAGACACCCAGTACTGTGTGGATGAACTCCAGCGGCAGGGGCATTTTGTGGCCCTGGCCACAGGACGGCTCCAGTGCGATGCGGCGGCTTTTGCGGCCAAACACGGCATCCGTTCCATGGTGGCCGACGGGGGCAACAGCCTTACGGTGGACGGGAAGATCCTGGAGATGGAAGGGCTGCCCCTGGCATCGGCCAAGGCCCTGCTCCGGGAACTGACGGAACGGAACCAGCCCTGGTCCGTGGTGCTGGACAACACCCTGGACCGGTACACTCCCTATCCGGATTATCCCCGGGAGGATCCGGGAAACTACATGAACACCAAAGTCCAGCCGGTGGACATCGACGGCCTGGAACAGGTGTACAAAATCATGTATGTCCGGGAACAGCCGGGCACGGAACCGGCGGACCGGCGGCAGCTGCCCCATCTGCCCTTCATCGACAACACCTGGCTGGTGGAACCGGTGGACAAGGGGGCCGGCATCGAAAAGCTCATGGGCCTTATGGGAGCGGATCCCAAAGATGCGGTGGTGTTCGGAGACGGACTCAATGACATCACCATGTTCCGGAAGCCTTTTTTCGGGGTGGCCATGGGGAACGCCCGGCCGGTGATCAAGGACCGGGCGGACTACATCACCGACGACAACGACAAGGGAGGCATCCTCAATGCCTGCCGGAAGTTCGGGTGGATAAGAGATTAGTGCAGAGTGCAGAGTGCAGAGGAAAGAGAGGAGAGGAGTAAGATGAAGATTTGGAAAATCGTGACGGGGGTGCTGGTGTTCAGCCAGATTTCTCTGGGGGTGGCCCTGGCGGCGGCCCCGTCCCTTGATAAAATCGTCAAACCTTCCAAGGGCTATGTGTGGCGTCTGGATGCGGCCAACAAACTCCGGCTGCCCCGGTCCTGGCGGGTGGATGATGCCAACCGGATGAGCGGCAGCGGCCAGCCTTCCATCCTGAATCTGGCGGCGCTGACCCAGGAACTGCAGAAACAGGGCATCCAGCCAAAACAGGTGATCCTGGTGGACCTGCGCCAGGAGGACCATGGATACCTGAACGGCACGGCGGTAAGCTGGTACGGGGACAACAACTGGGCCAATGTGGGAAAATCCGATGCCGCCATCCGGAAGGAGGAAGTCCGGCGGCTGGAAAAGGAAGAAAACCGGGAAACACCCTACTACCATCTGGACAAAAAGAAAAAGCCCCATTACAAGGGAACGGAAAAAGTACAGGCGGCCCTGACGGAACAGCAGGCAGCGGCTCTGTTCGGCTTGGGCTATGCCCGGTTTGCCAGTACGGACCATACCTGGCCGGAACCGGCGGAAGTGGACGCATTCCTCCAGTGGCAGAAAAACCTGCCGGCGGATGTCTGGCTCCATTTCCACTGCCAGGCCGGGAAAGGTCGGACCACCGCCTACATGATCATGCGGGATATCTGGCTCAACGGGCAGCAGGACAGTCTGGAAACCATCTGCGCCCGGCAGCATGCCCTGGGGGGACAGGATGTGCTCCACATGACCCATAAGGAAGGGTGGCGCCAGACCATCGACGACCAGAAAATCTACCGGCTGAAGCAGTTCTATACATATGTAAAAGAACTCCAACAGGGAAAAATCACCCAAAGCTGGACGGATTATCTGAAAGAGAATCCGTGAAAAAAGGAGTGCTGCACATTGCGTGCAGCACTCCTTTTTCAGTCTCAGTCTTCCTTCTTCAGGAACCCGGGAGTGGTCAGATACCGGTCTCCGTTGTCCGGCAGCAGCACCACCAGGGTCTTGCCTTTGTTTTCCGGCCGTTTGGCCACTTCCACTGCGGCGTACAGGGCAGCCCCGCCGGAAATCCCGATCAGGAACCCTTCATGATGGATGAAGTCCCGGGCGGTTTCGTAGGCCTGGTCCGTGGAAGCCGTGAGGATTTCGTCGTAGATCTTGGTGTTCAGGGTCTTGGGCAGGAAGTTGGTGCCGATGCCCTGGATCTTGTGGGGACCGGGTTTGCCCTGGCTCAGCAGGGGAGAATCCGCCGGTTCCACAGCTACCACTTTTACGGACGGTTTCTTTTCCTTCAAATATTCCCCAACACCGGTCAGGGTACCGCCGGTACCCACACCGGCTACGAAAATATCCACGGCACCGTCGGTGTCTTCATAGATTTCCGGGCCCGTAGTGGCTTTGTGGGCAGCAGGGTTGGCCGGGTTGTCGAACTGTTCCGGGATGAAGCTGCCGGGAATGGAGGCGGCCAGTTCCTTGGCTTTTTCCACAGAGCCTGCAATGCCCTTCTTGGCTTCGGTCAGCACCACTTCGGCACCATAGGCGGCAATCATGTTCCGCCGTTCAATGGACATGGTTTCCGGCATTACCATAATGGCCCGGTAGCCTTTCATGGCAGCTACAGCCGCCAGGCCGATGCCCGTGTTGCCGCTGGTGGGTTCAATGATGACGCCGCCTTTTTTCAGCACTCCCCGTTTTTCCGCATCTTCAATCATGGCCTTGGCAATCCGGTCCTTGGCGGAGCCAGCCGGGTTGAAGCTTTCCAGCTTCACCAGCAGCCGGGCCTGGAGGTTCTTGTCCGCTCCGAACTTCACCGGTTCCAGCAGAGGGGTATGGCCGATCAGATCCAGTACGCTTGTATAGATTTTAGACATAATCATCTCTCCTTTATCACTGACAGAAATGGAATTTTCAACATTCAATGCATTTGGACTGCGTTCCCGGGAACGTCAACATCGGGGTCCCAGGGGCTTGTTCCACCAGTTTTGCTGCAAGGGGAAAACCTCCTTTTTCCAAGGGAAATACTAGGATATCTCTTCCGAAAAAAAGTGCCAGAGCACTTTTTTTCGGAAGTTGACAACACAATCAGCGGAAGTTCACAACCTGCTTCAGGACCGGACCTTCCTGCTGGGCCTTCAGATCACTGACCTGCCGCTTCAGCAGGGCCACCTGTTTTTCCAGGGCGGCGATCTGGTCCTCAATGGGATCCGGCAGCCGGTTGTGGTTCAGGTCCACGTCCCGCTCAGAATGGGCGGGAGCCACCCGGACCCCCTTCCGGGCCACCACATGGCCGGGGATGCCCACCACCGTGGCATAGGGAGGGACTTCCTTCAGCACCACGCTGCCGGCACCGATCTTGGCGCCTTCTCCCACGGTGAAGGAACCCAGCACCTTGGCTCCGCAGGCCACCACCACATAATCTCCGATGGTGGGATGCCGTTTGCCCTTTTCCTTGCCGGTGCCTCCCAGGGTCACCCCCTGGTACAGGGAAACATTGTCTCCAATAATGGTGGTTTCCCCGATGACGATGCCGGATCCATGGTCAATGAACAGCCCTTCCCCGATCTGGGCCCCGGGATGGATCTCGATGCCGGTGGCCAGCCGGGCCAGGGTGGAAATGAAACGGGCGGTGACGAACCAGGATCTTTTATAGAAGAAATGGGAAAGCCGATAGGCCCAGATGGCGTGGAGTCCCGAGTAACAGAGCACGACTTCCAGGGTGTTCTTCACCGCCGGATCCCGTTGTTTGATGACTCGGATGTCGTTGCGCATGGATGCAAACATAGCTTTCTCCTCCCCTTTGGATACAAAAAAAGACCGCCTCTTCCCAGAGGCGATCTCTCGCGGTTCCACTCTGATTGCAGCCAGACTTCGGCTGCCTCTCATACCGGTAACGGCGGCTGCCCGGAAGGCCCTACTTACGTTCAGGTCTTCAGCTCCCAAAGGCATTCCATCTTCTGAAGCTTCGGCGCAAACTTTCAGCCGGTGATTCGCGCTCTCTGTGCCACTTTTTGAAGTGTACTTGTTTTGGTCATTGCCATTGTGTTTTTCACGTTGACTGTATAGTAAACTTTTTCGATACACTTGTCAAGAGAATTTTAAAAAATTTTAAAAGGGAGGGATTGCAGGGAGAAAGGGGGGATGGTATCATAAGGCTTGCATAAAGAAAGAGGGATGTTTTATGGACGGAAGGAAAAAGAGGACGGAAGGGTCCCGGAACCATAGGGGAAAGACCGTAATGCTGGGGGTATCCGCCCTGGTGTTCCTGGGGGTGCTGCTCACCGGCTGCTTTGCCCTGGGGTACAAGGGCGTGGGAGCTCCCGGACCTACGGTGCCGGTCAAAAAGACGGAAACGGTGAAAAAAGAACAGCCGGCCCTGCCGGAAAAGAAGGAGACACCGGTGGAAAGCCTCCAGAAGAAACAGGAGGAACCCAAAGCGGCGGAACCCCAGCCGGCGGCGGAGCAGCCTCTGGTGCCCGGGAAAAAGTACACGGTGCTGGTGGACAAAAGCGACCACAAACTGTACCTGAAGGACGGGGATACGGTAGTCCGGACCTGGGGCTGTGCCATCGGCAAAGGAGGCCTGGGCCAGAAGGAACGCCGGGGAGACAACATGACCCCTGTAGGGACCTTCCGGGTTGATGAAATCGACGACGCTTCCGGCTGGACCCATGATTTCGGAGACGGGAACGGAGAGATCCAGGGAGCTTACGGACCCTGGTTCCTGAGCCTGGATACGGAAGACCTGAGCCAGGGGAACTGGGACGGTATCGGGATCCACGGTACCCATGATCCAGCTTCCATCGGCACCGACGCTTCCGAAGGCTGCGTCCGGCTGGACAACGGCAACCTCCGGGAACTGGAAAAAGTGGCCTATGTGGGGATGCCGGTAACCATCCAGGACTGATATTCATGGCCCATTCATGGAAATAGGGTATGCTGGGAACCCTTGAAGGAAAAAGTTCTATTGACTCGGAATGAATTTTACCTTTTCTGCCGAGACAAAGAATAAAATAAAAAGTATAAAGAAAAGTAATAATAACTATTGGAAACCTTTAAACCCTTATTTTACATGGTGTAAATCAACAAAAAACAGTTGACGAAAAAGACACAAAAAGTTATACTAATTGTAGTAATCATTATCCAAAAGTGCAAGACGCAAAATGAAGGAATGGAGGTGTTGATTACGCTTACTGCTGCTGAACTGGCCAAACTGCTCCGGGACAACGGATGCAAGGTGACCCCTCAGAGACTGGCTGTTTATGACATGCTAGCCCATACAACGGAACATCCTACAGCGGAAATGATCTACAACAAGGTGAAGGAAAAATACCCCACCATGAGTTTTGCCACGGTGTACAAATCCGTGGAGATCTTCAGCAAGCTGCATATCATCCAGGTGCTGAACACCGGGGAAGACAGCTTCCGCTACGATGCCAATGTGATGGAACATCCCCACATCCGCTGCATGAAATGCGGCAAAGTCTGTGATGTGCCCCATCTGGACGCCAAAGCCATCGAAGATAAGGTGGCCAAGGAAACAGGCTTTACGGTACAGGGCCATCAGTTCTACTTCTACGGGCTGTGCGCAGACTGTCAGAGCCAGAAAAACTGAACCTGAAGAAAAAATGCCGGACTCGGAGAGTTCGGTGTTTTTTTACATTTCTTTCCCGGTTTTTGCTATAATAATAAGTATAATAGCGGGGTGGGAACAGCTGCCCCGACATTTTTGTATGGAACGGTGTTATCCCATGACCTTAACCAATTTTGAAGTGGACGTGCTGGCCAGCGGCAGCAAGGGGAATTCTACCCTGATCCGTGCCGGTCAGACGGCCATCCTGATCGATGCGGGGATTTCCTGCCGGCGGATCGTCCAGGGCCTGAAGCGCTGTGGACTGGAACCGGAAGATCTCAGCGGGGTGTTCCTGACCCATGAACACAGGGACCATGTGGCCGGACTGGATGTATTCGCCCGGCACTACAGCTCCGTTCCGGTGTTTGCCAACGAGCGGACCTGGGCCCAGCTGCCTGTCCGGCGCCAGCTGCCCCGGCCTCAGGTACGGGTGATTCCCCGGAGCTGCACCATGGGGAACCTGCGGATCGAACCGTTCCGGATCCCTCACGATGCAGTGGATCCGGTAGGATATGCCATCTTCAACGGAGATGAGAAATGCACCTACCTGACGGACTGCGGAATCATCACGAAAGCAGTGGAACAGGCGGCGGAAGGGGCTTCCGTCATGGTCCTGGAAGCCAACCATGATGAGTCCATGCTCCGGAACGGGCCTTACCCGGTGGCCCTCCAGAACCGGATCCTGGGCCGGGAAGGCCATCTGTCCAACCGGACGGCAGGCCAGTTCCTCACTTCCTTGGAAGACCCTCCTTCGGAAGTGATCCTGGCCCATCTCAGTGAAAAGAACAATACGCCGGATGTTGCCTACCGGACCGTACGGGAAGTTCTGGAGGACTGTCCCCGGACCCGGGAAATCCAGCTGTATGTGGCACAGCAGCAGGAAATGGTCAGCAATGTCCGCTGAAAAGGAGTAAAACCATGAAACATACCATTACCAAGAAAACCCTGAGCACCCTGGTGGCTCTTTCCTTAAGCGCCAGCTTCCTCACCGCCGGCTGCGGCCTGGCCAGCAACAAGACGGCTGCCAAAACGGAAAACAAGCCGGCCCTGACCCAGGAACAGCAGACCAAAAAGGCGGAAGCC
>NZ_FR902078.1:22931-27626 GCF_000437815.1 Acidaminococcus sp. CAG:542 | reverse complement strand
AAAAAGGCGAAAGCCAATATGAGCGCCGCCCGGAACACCCCCATTGTCCAGGCCGCCAAGAAGGTGGGCCCGGCTGTAGTGGGTATCACCAACAAGGCCCTGGTACGGGATTACTTCAACCGGACCCAGCTGGTGGAACAGGGCAGCGGTTCCGGGGTGATCTACAGCAAGGACGGGCTCATCGCCACCAACAACCATGTGGTGGCCGGTGCCCAGGAAATCGTGGTGAGCCTGCCTGACGGAAAGACCTATAACGGAAAAGTGCTGGGCACCGACCCCAATACGGATCTGGCGGTAGTGAAAATCGATGCAGATGAGGAACTGCCGGTGGCGGAATTCGGGGATTCTGATTCTCTGATGGTGGGGGAACCGGCCATTGCCATCGGGAACCCCCTGGGCATGGAATTCCGGGGCAGTGTCACCGCCGGGGTGATCAGCGCCCTGAACCGGTCCCTGGACATGGGTGAACGGCGGTTCCGGCTGATCCAGACCGATGCGGCCATCAACCCGGGGAATTCCGGCGGGGCCCTGGTGAACGCGGACGGTCAGGTGATCGGCATCAACAGTGCCAAGATTGCCGCTTCCGGGGTGGAAGGCATTGGTTTTGCCATTCCCATCAACGAGGCCAAGCCCATCCTGAAGGAACTGGCGGAAAAAGGACGGGTGGTCCGGCCTTATCTGGGGGTCAGCCTGCTGGATCAGACCCTGGCCAAACGGCTGGGCATCGATCTGGACCTGAGAGGAGGGCTGTTCGTCGTAAAGATGTTTCAAGACGGTCCTGCATACCGTGGAGGCATTCGTCCAAACGATATTATCGTTAAGTTCAACGGTACTAAAGTGGCTTCTGTAGCCGATCTCCGGGATGCCCTGGGCAAATGTCAGGTGGGACAGCAGGTGCCGGTGACCATCCTCCGGGGAGATGAAGAAGTGAACAAGACCGTCACTCTTACGGAAATGCCCCAGCAGAGCAGCCAGCAATGATCAGGATCACCCTGGCCTGCGCAGGCAAACTGAAGGAAAAGTACCTCCGGGAGGCGGAACAGGAATTCACCAAGCGGCTGGGCGCTTACTGCCAGCTGGAAACCCGGTGCATCAACGAAGAGAAGATGCCCGATGATCCGTCCCCGGCGGTGAAGGAACAGGTGCTGGCCCGGGAAACGGACCGGATCCTGAAGCTGATCCCGGAACACAGTTTCGTCATCCTGCTGGATCTTACGGGGAAGGAAATCTCTTCCCCCCAGCTGGCGGAAAAAATGGAACAGTGGATGGTGGAGGGGGTGAGCCATCTGACCTTTGTGATCGGAGGTCCGTTTGGCTACACCGACGCCCTGCGGAAACGGGCGGATTTCCGGTGGAGCTTCTCACCGCTGACCTTCACCCATCAGATGATCCGGATCCTGCTTTTGGAGCAGATCTACCGGGCCTTCAAGATCATGCGGAAAGAAAAATACCATCACTGAAAAAGACCGGACTGGAACCTGCAGGTTGTGCGGAATCCGAGAGGGACCAGCCCGGCTTTTTGGAAAACAGCGGATAGCGGGAGTGCTCCCGGTTATCCAGCAAGGGGAGTGGAAACATGGAAAAGGCAAAAGTGTATTTTACGGATTTCCGGTGTCCGGTGGGCACCAGTGCACTGGAGAAGCTCCAGCGGCTGTGCAGGGCAGCCCATATGGGAGACATTGACTTCCAGGGGAAATTCACCGCCATCAAGATGCATTTCGGGGAACTGGGGAACCTGGCCACCATCCGGCCCCAGTATGTAAAGGCGGTGGCGGACCTGGTGAAGGAATGGGGCGGCAAACCCTTCCTCACCGACTGCAACACCCTGTATCCCGGCAGCCGGAAAAATGCCCTGGACCATCTGGACTGTGCCGCCATCAACGGGTACAACACCATTACCACCGGCTGTCAGGTGATCATCGGGGATGGCCTCCGGGGCACGGATGAAGTGGAAGTGCCGGTTCCCGGCGGGGAATACATCCAAAAAGCCAAAATCGGCCGGGCCATTATGGATGCGGATGTATTCATCAGCCTGGCCCATTTCAAGGGCCATGAAGCCACCGGCTTCGGCGGTGCGGTAAAGAACGTGGGCATGGGCTGCGGCAGCCGGGCCGGGAAAATGGAACAGCATTCCTCCGGCAAGCCCAAGGTGGATGAAGAACTGTGCCGGGGCTGCGGCCGGTGTGCCAAAGAATGCGGCAGCGATGCCATTTCCTATATCAATCACAAGGCTCACATCGATGAGGAAAAATGTGCCGGATGCGGCCGCTGCATCGGGGCCTGCGGGTTCGACGCCATCCAGAGCGTCCAGTGGGATGCCAATGAGCTGCTGGACCGGAAAATGGCGGAATATGCCCTGGCCGTGGTCCATGGCCGTCCCTGCTTCTATATCAACATGGTGATGGATATTTCTCCCAACTGTGACTGCCACGGGGAAAACGACGCACCCATCCTGCCCAATATCGGCATGTTTGCGTCCTTTGACCCCATTGCCCTGGATCAGGCCTGTGCCGATGCCTGTCAGAAGGCCCAGCCCCTGCCCAACAGCCAGCTGGCGGACCACTTGGCCCAGAAGGACTGGGAATGCCACCACGACCACTTCCTGGACAGCAATCCCCGGGTGGACTGGGCCACCACCCTGGAACACGGAGAAAAGATCGGACTGGGGACCAGAGCATATGAACTGGTTGCGCTGAAATGATCAGAGAGGGTACTGCGGCCATAGGCGGTACCCTCTTTTTATCCATCTGGAACCCTCCGGACAAATAGAGTACAATAGGGGAAAAGGAGGTGGATCAGATGGCACTTTATGCCTTGGGAGATCTCCATCTGGCCTTTCAGCGGCCGGAGAAATCCATGGATGCCATGGGGCCCGTCTGGGTCCGCCACGAGGAAAAAATCTGGAAGAACTGCCAGGAACTGGTGCAGCCGGGGGATACCCTGGTGCTGGTAGGGGATCATTCCTGGGGACGGAAGCTGTACCAGTGCCGGGAGGACCTGGACTTCATTGCCAATCTGCCGGGACGGAAGATCCTGATCCGGGGGAACCATGACATGTTCTGGGAAGCTCAGAAAACCGACGCCCTGAACCAGGAGTATGCCGGAAAACTCTTCTTCCTCCAGAACAATTTCGCAGCCTACCGGGACTATGCCCTGGTGGGGACCAAGGGATTCACCTTTGAGGGACCCTTTCTGATCAACCGGTTTACCGGAGAAGTGCTCAGCTGGGACCAGGAGGCGGAAAAACACGCTCAAAAACTGGTCCGCCGGGAAGCCATCCGTCTGGAGGATTCCTTCCGGAAAGCCCAGGACGCGGGGTACCGGAAGTTCCTGGTGTTCCTCCACTATCCTCCCACCAATATCCTGGAAGAGGAGAGCATCTTTACCCGGATGGCGGAGAAATACGGAGCGGAACAGGTGATCTATGCCCACTGTCACGGAGAAGCCCAGTTCCAGGACAGTATCCTGGGGCTCCATAAAGGCATCCGGTACCGGCTGGTCTCCGGAGACTACCTGGATTTCCGGCCGGAAAAGATCCTGGACTGAAAGTTTTTCAGATTGAATATAAAAAATACGGGAAAATCAAAAGTTTTTAGTTTCCATGTTAAAAACTTTTGATTTTCCTACTTTTTTTTAGGAAAAAGTAAAAAAATCCCTTGCATTTTTTTGCCCTCCGTCGTATACTAAGAAAGTACTCTTTGAGAGAGCAAAGAGAGTTACTCCGGGATGGTGTAATGGTAGCACAGGAGATTCTGGATCTTCTAGTCTGGGTTCGAGCCCTAGTCCCGGAGCCATTTTTTTATCCAGAAACCGGCCACTGCGAAAGCGGTGGTTTTTCTTTTGGCATTTTGGAAAAAATCCTTGCAATTTCTTTTGGGTATGCTATAATAATTGAGTAAGCTTTCTTCCGGGATGGTGTAATGGTAGCACAGGAGATTCTGGATCTTCTAGTCTGGGTTCGAGCCCTAGTCCCGGAGCCATTTTTTTATCTTGGCGCCATGGTCAAGCGGCTAAGACGTCGCCCTCTCAAGGCGAAATCACGAGTTCGATTCTCGTTGGCGCTACCAGGTCAATACGTGGGAATCCCCTATGGGCCATGCACTCGTGAGGATGGAACTGCATTATATAAAAGACAGACGCTCCCTTTGGGGAACGTCTTTTTTGTTTGTGAGAAAGGAGAAAGACATGAAAGGAAAAGCCTGGGCCAGGCTGCTGGGACTGCTGCTGGTTCCGGTGTGCCTCCTGTCCCTGTTCAGCGGCCAGGTGCCCGTGTCTCCCCTGGGGCTGTTCCAGGGAGGATGGAGCCCTTTGGAAGTAAATGTGCTGTGGAATCTCCGGCTGCCCCGGCTGCTGCTGGGCCTGGGTACGGGAGCGGCTCTGGGGGCTTCCGGCACGGTCCTCCAGGGCATCTTCGGGAATCCCCTGGCGGATCCGGGAATCCTGGGGGTCACCGGCGGGGCTTCCCTGGGGGCGGTGGTGATGCTGCTCACTGGGCTGCCCCAGAAAAGCTACTGGTTCCTGCCCCTGGGGGCCTTTGCCGGGGCGGCCCTGGCCTCCTTTCTGGTGGGGCTCCTGGGCAGCCGGAGCCATGACCGGGTGAAGCTGCTCCTGTCCGGGGTGGCGGTGAGCCTGTTCTGCGGGGCCCTGACCGCCGGCTTTCTCAGCTTTGCCCCGGACGCTGTCATGCGCCAGTAC
>NZ_FR902078.1:8375-22895 GCF_000437815.1 Acidaminococcus sp. CAG:542 | reverse complement strand
CCTGGGGAACCTGGGAGTGGGCACCTGGCTCCAGGTGAAGCTGCTGCTGCCGGTGCTGGCAGGGGTGCTGGCCGTCCTGTGCCTTTGGGGCCGGCAGCTGAATGTGCTGAGCCTGGGCGAGGAACAGGCCCTGTCCCTGGGAATGGATGCCCCCTTCTGGCGGAAACTGCTGCTGGGGTGGCTGGCCCTTCTGATGGGACTTGGGGTATGCGCCGGAGGGAACATCGGTTTTGTGGGGCTCCTGGTGCCTCACTGCCTCCGGCTGCTGGCCGGACCGGACCATCGGACCCTGCTGCCGCTCAGCGCCCTGGGCGGGGGTCTGTTCCTGGTGTTCTGCGACAGCCTGGGCCGGCTGCTCCTGCCGGGGGGAGAGATCCGGGTGGGGATCATTACAGCTCTGTTCGGGGCCCCCTACTTCCTCTGGCTGCTGTGCCGGAAAAAGTGACAGTTATGGTATAATGGAACCAAAGGAGTGTGATATCCATGCGGAAAGATTTTGGCGCAAAGCCCCTGACCTATCCTCAGCCGGTGTACATGATCGGGACCTATGATGAACAGGGTGTGCCGGATGTGATGAATGCGGCCTGGGGCGGCATCAGCAATGATACGGAGATTTCCTTCTGCCTGGCCCGGACCCACAAAACCGTGGCCAACCTGAAGAAAACAGGAGCCTTCACCGTGAGCATGGCCACGGAAGACCAGCTGGCGGCCTGCGATTACCTGGGACTGGTTTCCGGGAACAAGGTACCGGACAAAGTGGCCCGGGCCGGATTCCATGTGGAGAAATCCAGCCGGGTGAATGCCCCCATCATTGCGGAACTGCCCATGGTACTGGAATGCCGGGTAAAGAGCTATGATGAGGAAAACGAGCGGCTGGTAGGCGAGATCCTCAACGTAAGCGCTGACGAAAGCATCCTCACCGACGGGAAAATCGACCCGGCCAAACTCCGTCCCCTGGTGCTGGATCCGGTGAACCACACCTATCTGGTGGCGGAGCGCGCAGTGGGCAAGGCTTTCGCCCACACGGAAGCGCCGGGAGAAACAAAATAACATTTCAAAGCCAGCGGTGCTGGCTTCCTTGGGCCGTTGACTGTTGACGGCTGACCGCTGACCGGGGTCTGCTGCATTGGCAGCAGGCCTCCTATTTTTTCTCTTGATTATGCCGCATCATAGTGATATAGTATACACTATATCGAGGATATAACCGCCAATAGCGTAGAGTAAAGGAGCGATATTATGGATAAATCCAAAGCATACCTGTTGTGGTTCGAACAGCTGGAACGGAAAGATGTGGACATTGTAGGGGGCAAATCTTCGTCTCTGGGGGAAATGACCTCCAAGACTGATGTGCCGGTTCCCTACGGATTTGCCACAACCGCCTACGCCTACCGGTACTTCATCAAAGCAACCGGCCTGGAAGAAAAAATGCGCAGCCTGCTGGCCAGCCTCACCGATGTGGAGGACAATGAACAGCTGAGCACCGTGTGCGGTCAGCTCCGGGCCGCCATCATGGAACAGGAAATGCCCCAGGATCTCCAGGATGCCATCCGGGAAGCCTACGGGGAACTGGCGGCCAAGGTGGGGGAAGCCCAGCCCTATGTGGCCGTTCGCTCCAGTGCCACTGCAGAAGACTTGCCCGACGCCAGTTTCGCCGGCCAGCAGGATACCTATCTGAACGTCCAGGGAGCCGACAGCGTCATCGCCAAGGTGAAGGAATGTTACGCTTCCTGCTTTACGGACCGGGCGGTGTACTACCGGGAAAAACAGGGTTATGACCATCTGTCTCTGGCCCTTTCTGCCGTAATCCAGATGATGGTGTTCTCCAAGGCCGCCGGGGTCATGTTCACGGTGAACGTGGCCAACGGGGACGACAAAAACATCATGATCGAAGGAGCCTGGGGCCTGGGCGAATATGTGGTAGGGGGCATCGTCACCCCGGATACCTACATCGTATCCAAGGATGACATGAAGATCCTGTCCGCTACCGTCAACGAACAGGATGTGATGCTGGTCCGGAAGAAGGGCGGGGATACGGAAGAAGTGCCGGTGCCGGAAGCCGACCGGAAACGCCAGACCCTGACCAACCAGCAGATCCTGGAACTGGCCGGATACGCCAAGAAAATCGAAGCCCATTACGGCTGCTACATGGATATGGAATGGGGCATCGACGAACGGGACGGGAAGATCTGGATCCTCCAGGCCCGTCCGGAAACCGTATGGTCCCGGAGAAACAAGGAAAAGAAGGCGGCGGAAAAAATGGAAGAACAGGATACCAAGAGCGCCAAGGTACTGGTGAAAGGCCTGCCGGCCAGCCCGGGCATGGGCTACGGCAAAGTCCATGTAATCAAGGACCCCTCCGATATCGATGAATTCAAGGACGGGGAGATCCTGGTCACGGAAATGACCGCGCCGGACTGGGTGCCGGCCATGAAGAAGGCCCAGGCCATTGTCACCGACAGCGGCGGCATGACCTGTCATGCTTCCATCGTTTCCCGGGAACTGGGCATCCCCTGCATCGTGGGCACCAAGAGCCGGGGCACCGCAGCCACCAGCCTGCTCCACACCGGAGATGAGATTACCGTGGACGCCTCCAACGGGGTGGTGTTCGCCGGCAACCTCCAGGTGAAGAAAGCGGCAGCTGCCGCAGCACCCCAGACCCAGATCGTGGCCCAGGAAACCTTCCCGGTCACCGGCACCAAGATTTACATGAACCTGGGTGACCCGGCCCTGGCGGAAAAATACAGCAGCCTGCCCTGTGACGGCATCGGCCTCATGCGGGAAGAATTCATCTGGACCACCTACATCCATGAACATCCCCTGTATCTGATCCAGTCCGGCCATCCGGAAAAAGTGGTGGATGCCCTGGCTGACGGGTTCCGGAAAGTCTGCGCCGCCATGGCACCCCGGCCGGTGACTCTCCGGTTCAGTGATTTCAAATCCAGCGAATACCGGGATCTGAAAGGCGGGGAAGCCTTCGAACCCCACGAACCCAGCGCTCTTCTGGGCTGGAGAGGAGCCTCCCGGTACTATGATCCCAAATACACCGCCGCCTTCCGGCTGGAAATCGCCGCAGTCCGTAAAGTCCGGGAAGAATACGGGCTGAAGAACCTGAACGTGATGATCCCCTTCTGCCGCACCGTGGACGAAGCCCGGAAAGTGGTGGAAATCATGGCGGAAGAAGGACTCCACAGAGGGCCGGACTTCAAGGTATGGCTCATGGCGGAGATCCCGGCCAACATCATCCTGGCGGATCAGTTCAACCAGTTCGTGGACGGCTATTCCATCGGGTCCAACGACCTGACCATGTTGACCCTGGGCTGCGACCGGGACAACGATGTGATCTCCCACCTGTTCGATGAACGGAACCTGGCGGTGAAACGGGCCATCCGCCACCTTATCGATGTGGCCCACCGGGATGGGAAGACCGTGTCCCTGTGCGGCCAGGCTGCCAGCGTCTATCCGGAATTCGCCGCCTTCCTGGTCCAGAGCGGCATCGACAGTATGTCCGTAAACCCGGATGCGGTGAAATTCACCAAAAAGATGGTGGCCCAGGTGGAACAGCGGCTGATCCTGGACAAACTCACCGGACGGGGCCGGAACCTCCACGAGGAAGAACTGGCCTGGTAATAAAAAGGGGGTGTGAATTCTTTCACACCCTCTTCTTGCACCCTGTTGCTTTTTCTTCTATAATGAGACTGAATCCAAGGGAAAGGAGATGAGTCCCATTCCTCTCAGTGCTAGACAGCGGAAAATTGCGGAAATCGTACGGCAGGAGGGCCCGGTGGCCGGGGAAACCATTGCCCGGGAACTGGGGCTCAGCCGGGCGGCCCTCCGGTCCGACCTGGCCATCCTGACCATGAGCGGCATCCTGGATGCCCGGCCCCGGGTGGGGTACTACTACACTGGCAAGAACACCCTGGGGCTCCTCCAGGAGGAACTGTCCTCCGTTACCGTGGAAGACATCAAATCCGTCCCCATTGTGGTGAGCAGCGAAAAAAGTGCCTATGATGCCGCCATTACCATGTTCCTGGAAGACGTGGGTACCGTATTCGTGGTGGAAGGGCCGGAAGGACTGCTCCACGGGGTGGTGTCCCGGAAGGACCTGCTGAAGGCGGCACTCAACCCCGGGTCCGACCTGCACCAGCTGCCGGTGGCCATGGTGATGACACCGCTGAGCAAAATCGTCACGGCCACGCCGGAGGAACCGGCGGCTTCGGCAGCCCGGCGGCTTATGGACCACGAAATCGACTGCCTGCCTGTGGTCCGGCCTCTGGATGAGGATCCCCGGCGGCTGAAAGTCCTGGGACGGGTGACCAAGACCAACTTTACCCGGCTCCTGGTGGAGCTGGCGGAAGGAAAGGGAGGGAATTATCATAGCTAAAGCACCGATCATCTATGCCATCTCTGACTCCATCGGAGAAACTTCGGAATCCGTGGTGAAAGCCACCACCAGCCAGTTTGTCCAGGAGAAATTCGATATCATCCGGGTGCCCTACGTAAAGAGCGTGGAGCAGATCGACAAGATCCTCACGGAAGCCAAGGAACAGAATGCCATTGTGTGCTACACCATCGTGTCCCCGGAAATGCGGAAGGCAGTGGCCCAGAAGGCCATTGAACTGGATGTGGAAGTGGTGGACATCCTGGGTCCTGTGCTGAAGGCCATCGAGAAGACCTCCGGGCTCCTGCCCAAGAACCAGCCCGGCCTGATCCATGCCCTGGACCATGAATACTTCAAACGGGTGGCGGCGGTGGAATTTGCCATCAAGTACGATGACGGGAAGAACCCCTGGGGACTGGCCAAGGCGGACCTGGTGATCATCGGGGTGTCCCGGACTTCCAAGACCCCTCTTTCCATGTACCTGGCCAACAAGCAGCTGAAGGTGGCCAACGTGCCTCTGGTGCCGGAGATCCCGCCTCCTGAGGAACTGTTCAAGGTGCCTTCCAGCCGGATCATCGGTCTTTTGATCGACCCCTACAAGCTCAACGAGATCCGCTGTGCCCGGCTCAAGGCCATGGGGCTCACTGACGGGGCCAACTATGCGGACATCCACCGGATCCAGGAGGAACTGGAATACGCCCGGGCCATTATGCAGCAGCTCCACTGCATGATCATCAACGTGTCCAACCGGGCCATTGAGGAAACCGCCAGCCTGATCCTGGAATATCTCCGGAAACGTTTTGACTACGAATCCTGAAAAGGGATTTTGTCAAGAGGAAATTTCTGTATTAGCAGGAATTTCCTCTTTTTTGTCGAATACATACAGTACTGCAGGAGTGAAGAAGGAAGGATCCCATGGATGAACTGAAAGAAAAAATGACCAATTTCAAAGAGCAGGTGCGGCAGGCCGCGGATATCCTGGCCATCGTTTCCGAAACGGTGAACCTGAAGCGCCGTGGCACCCAGTACTGGGGCTGCTGTCCCTTCCATGGGGAAAAGACTCCTTCCTTCAAGGTGGATCCGGCCCGGGGGCTGTTCCACTGCTTCGGCTGCGGGGCCGGGGGAGATGTGTTCTCCTATGTGATGAAGCGGGACAATCTGACCTTCCCGGAAGCCCTGAAGCAGCTGGCGGAGAAGTACGGGATCCCGGTGCCGGAACGGGCCAAATCCGCCCGGGAAATCGCCCGGGAAAAGGAAACGAAAGAAGTGCTGGCCGCCAACGACCTGGCTTCCCGGTTCTTCCACTCCTGTCTGGTGAACACCCGGTACGGGGAGCGGGGGATCCAGTACCTGGCCGGCCGGGGCATCGGGAAGGACATTATCGAGTCCTTCGGCCTGGGGCTGGCCCCGCCGGATTTCCAGACTCTTTCCACCGCCCTGGAAAAACGGGGGGTGACGGAAGCCGTGCTGCTGAAGGCGGGGCTGGTCAGTCCCAGGCAGCGGGGCACCGGAGTCTACGATAAATTCCGGGCCCGGGTAATGATTCCCATCCGGGATCCCCGGGGCCGGGTGGTAGGCTTTACCGGCCGGATCCTGGACAAGGACGCCTCCCCGGCCAAGTACATGAACACCCCGGAAACCCCCTGGTTCCACAAGGGAAATCTGCTGTTCGGCCTGGATCGGGCTTCCGGCCCCATCCGGAAACGGCAGCAGGCCCTGATCGTGGAAGGACACATGGACGCCATCAGCCTCCATGCCGCCGGCATCGACTGGGCGGTGGCCTCCATGGGTACGGCTTTTACGGACCATCAGGCGGCCCTGTTGAAGCGGCTCACCCCGGAAGTGGTCTTCTGTTTCGACAGCGACCGGGCCGGACGGGCGGCGGCCATGCGGGCCATTCCCCTGGCCCTCCAGGCCGGGCTCAAATGCCGGGTGATGCATGTGACCGACGGGAAGGATCCGGACGAATTCATCCGAAAGGAAGGCAGGGAAGCCTTCGAGGAACTGCTGAAGAATGCTAAACCGGGCATGGACTACCAGATGGATACGGTGCTGGGAGAATGTGATCTGGAGACTCTGGGAGGCAAAGTGGAAGCGGTGGCCAAAGTGCTGCCCCTGTTCCGGGACTGCCAGAGCGACGTGGAAGTGGGGGAACGGATACGGGATCTGTCCCGGCGGCTGGCCATTGACGAAGGGCTGATCCAGAGCGAATACCGGAAGCTGACCCAGGGTCAGTTCGGGGGCCGGAGCTACAATCCGGAATGGCTCACCCAGCGGCAGGTGAAGGTGACCAGCCCTACGGAACAGGCGGAACGGCTGGTGCTCCGGGCTTTCCTGGAAGGAATCCCGCCCCGTCCGGGCCAGGAGGGCATCGCCCATCTGGAATCCTTCACCACCCCGGCCCGGCAGGCCATTTTCACCACCTTCCTCCGGATGGTCCAGGAAGGGACCTACCGGGATCCCCGGGACCTGTTCCCCCATCTGGAAGAAGAGGGAGCGGCAGAACTGACGGGGATCCTGAGCCTCAATGTGGAAAAGGGCACCCTGCCCTCCATCCTGGAGGACTGCCTCCGGCGGCTGCAGATTGCAGCCCTGGACCGGGAATATGAAAAACACAGCCAACTGGCGGAAAAATATGAAAAAGAGGGAAATGAAAAATTTTTGCAGGAATTAGAAGAATGTCGGCGAATAAAATTGGAGATAGGAAAATTGACAAAACCGGTATGAAGCCGGGAAATGCAGATTTTTCTCATTTGAAAGAAAGGAGGGAACGCCCCAATGACTGAAAAAGAAAAGAAAGAATTGGAGCCGCAGCTGACTGCCACGGCAGCAGAGAAAGGACAGAGTGAGGCCCAGCCCACGGCAGTGGGGAAAGCCAAGGCTGCTCCCAGAAAGAAGAAGGCGGCAAAAACCACGGGAAAGGCGGGTTCAGGAACGAAAACCAGAAGCAAGGCAGGCAAGAAAGACAAACCCAAAACCGCGGCGGAATACCTGGCGGAATTCGAAGCGCTGGCCAAAAAGAATCACGGCGTTCTCACCTACAAGGAAATCCAGGACCGGCTGCAGAACGAAGACACCGTCTCTGTAGATGAGATGGATGCCATCTATTCCAAACTGGCTGAAAAGAACATTGAAGTGGTGGATGACGGAGCCGAAGATGAGGAACCGGAAACCATCGATGAAGACGAACTGAAAGTGGACGAATCGGAACTGGCCAACCTGTCCGTTCCGGAAGGGGTCATTGTGGATGACCCGGTCCGCATGTATCTGAAGGAAATCGGCCGGGTGCCTCTTTTGGCCGGGGATGATGAAATCAAACTGGCCAAACGGGCCGACAAAGGCAACCAGGCCAAAGTCATCCTGAAAGGGGACAAGCCGGACGGGGAATTCCCGCCGGTGAACAAACGGCTGTCCATCGGCAAGCTGCTGGACGAGGCCAATGAACTGCTCACCAGAGAAGGCATCTGGGTGGACAACCGGAGCGTTTCCCTGACCTACCGGAAGGCCCAGCTTCTGTCCAATACGGATCACATCCTGGATACGGAAGACTACCAGAACCTGGTGAAGGCTTTCACCATGGACGAAAAGAAGCGGCTGAACCGGCTGCTCCAGGAAAACAAATACAAGGTGGCCCATACGGTGAAGTCCGTCCACCCGGACGATCCGGCGGAAGAAGCCGAGGAAAGCACCCTGGGGACTCTCCAGGAACTGTTTGCCGTGATCGACGACAAAGCCCTCCACCAGAAAGTGGATGAGGAAACCAAGAGCAAGATCGAAGAAGCCAAAAAACGCTTCAGCCGTCTCCTCCACCGGATGGAATTCTGCGGGGACAACGCCAAGAAATGCCTGTCCGAAGCCAACCTCCGGCTGGTGGTCAGCATTGCCAAACGGTATGTGGGCCGTGGGATGCTGTTCCTGGATCTGATCCAGGAAGGGAACCTGGGGCTGATCAAGGCTGTGGAAAAGTTCGATTACAACAAGGGATTCAAGTTCAGTACCTACGCCACCTGGTGGATCCGGCAGGCCATTACCCGTGCCATTGCCGACCAGGCCCGGACCATCCGGATCCCGGTGCACATGGTGGAAACCATCAACAAGCTGGTCCGGGTATCCCGGCAGCTGCTGCAGGAACTGGGACGGGAACCGACCCCGGAAGAAATCGCCAAGGAAATGGACGTGCCTGTGGAACGGGTCCGGGAGATCCAGAAAATCGCCCAGGAACCGGTTTCCCTGGAAACCCCTATCGGGGAAGAAGAAGACTCTCACTTGGGAGACTTCATCGAAGACCAGGAGGCTCCGTCTCCGGCGGATGCCGCCTCCTACACCCTGCTCCAGGAACAGCTGGGCAAGGTGCTCCAGGAACACCTGAGCGCCCGGGAACGGAGAGTGCTGGAACTGCGGTTTGGCCTTATGGACGGCCGTACCCGTACCCTGGAAGAAGTGGGCCAGTATTTCGGGGTCACCCGGGAACGGATCCGGCAGATTGAAGCCAAGGCCCTGCGGAAACTCCGGAGCCCCAAACGGAGCAAACCCCTGAAGGAATTCCTGGAATAATTGACAGAATTTCCTTTTCTGGTTTATAATTTTAGCATTGGGCCTATAGCTCAGCGGTAGAGCCCCCGGCTCATAACCGGTTGGTCCAAGGTTCGAATCCTTGTGGGCCCACCAACTGAAAAATCCAGGCGGAACTTGACAAGTTCCGCCTGATTTGTTATAGTTCCTCTGTAATACGCAATGAGGGGGTTGGCATCCCTGAGCGTTCGCTTCACAAGAGAGGCCGCTTTCGGGCGGCAAACAGGGTGGAACCGCGGAACAACCTCCCGTCCCTGTAATGTAGAGTATCCTGTCTATATTACAGAGACGGGAGTTTTTGTATAGGAGGAGAGAAAATGGATTTTCAGACCATCATTTTGAACCTGCAGAAGTACTGGGCCAACCAGGGCTGCATCATGGCTCAGCCTTATGACGTGGAAAAGGGCGCCGGGACCATGAACCCGTCCACCTTCCTGCGGGTACTGGGGCCGGAACCCTGGAACGTGTGCTATGTGGAACCTTCCCGCCGTCCTGCTGACGGCCGGTACGGGGACAACCCCAACCGTCTGTATCAGCATCACCAGTTCCAGGTGATCATGCAGCCGTCCCCCAGCAACATCCAAGAACTGTACTTGGAAAGCCTGCGGGAACTGGGCATCCATCCGGAAGAACATGATATCCGGTTCGTGGAAGACAACTGGGAATCTCCCACCCTGGGGGCCTGGGGTATGGGCTGGGAAGTTTGGCTGGACGGGATGGAAATCACCCAGTTCACCTATTTCCAGCAGGTGGGTTCCATCGACATCAAACCGGTGGCTGTGGAAATCACGTATGGCCTGGAACGGCTGGCCATGTACATCCAGGGGGTGGAAAACGTCTACGACCTCCAGTGGGTGGGGGATGTGACCTACGGGGATGTGTTCCACACCAACGAAGTGGAACAGTCCCGGTACAGCTTTGACATCGCCGACATCGACCTGCTGTTCGACCTGTTCGACAAGTACGAAAAGGAAGCCAAACGGGTCATCCTCACCGGCAACATCCGTCCGGCTTATGACTATGTGCTGAAATGCTCCCACACCTTCAATCTGCTGGATGCCCGGGGCGCCATCAGCGTCAGCGAACGGACCAACTACATTTCCCGGGTGCGGGCACTGGCTCGGCTGTGTGCGGCGGCCTATGTGGAACAACGGGAAAAACTGGGATTCCCCATGCTGAAGAGAGGGTAATGGATATGGCAAATTTATTATATGAAATCGGAACGGAAGAAATGCCGGCCCAATACATGCCCGGCATCCTGAAGGAATACAAGGAACTGGCCGGGAAGAAACTGGCCGAAGCCCGGATCCCCTTCAGCACGGTGAAAGTGTACGGGACTCCCCGCCGGATGGCTTTCCTGGCGGAAGGGGTAGCGGAAAAACAGGAAGACTCCAATGTGGAAAGCAAGGGGCCGTCCCTGAAGATTGCCTTTGACAAGGAAGGGAACCCCACCCGTGCCGCCCAGGGATTTGCCCGGGGCCAGGGTGTGGATGTAAAGGACCTGGTCCAGAAGGACGGCTATGTGTATGCCGTGAAGCATCTGGAAGGCAAAAAGACCATCGACCTGCTGCCGGCCATCCTGGATGACATCCTCCATTCTCTGAACTTCCCCAAAACCATGCGGTGGGCTGACTATGATTTCGGGTTCGTCCGTCCTTTCCGCTGGATGGTGGCTCTCCTGGATGACCAGGTGATCCCGGTGGAAGCCAACGATGTAAAGAGCGGCAGAGAAGCCCGGGGCCACCGGTTCCTGAGCAACCATCTGATCACCATCCCGGACGCTGCTTCCTACGAAAAGACCATGGAAGACAACTTCGTCATGGTGGACGTGGACAAACGCCGGGAAACCATCCGGAAACAGATCGAAGACCTGGCTGTGGCCGAAGGAGGCAAAGCCGCCATTTCTCCGGACCTGCTGGAAGAAGTCACCTTCCTGGTGGAATATCCCACGGCACTGTGCGGCCATATCGATGACAAGTACCTGCGTCTGCCGGACTGCGCCATCATCACCCCCATGCGGGATCATCAGCGGTACTTCCCCATGTTCGACAAGGATGGGAAACTGATGCCAAAATTCATCACCGTCCGCAACGGGGGCAAGGAACATCTGGACATCGTGACCCACGGGAATGAACGGGTGCTCCGGGCCCGTCTGGACGATGCAGTGTTCTTCTTCGACAACGACCGGAAGAAATCCCTGGCCCAGCACCGGGAAGGACTCCACGAAGTGGCCTTCCAGCACGGCCTGGGGAATATGTATGACAAGACGGAACGGCTCCAGAAGCTGTGCGACGTATTGGTGAAAGCCACCGGCCTGGAAGCGGATGCCAAGGCCGTGGAACGGGCTGCCCTCCTGTCCAAGGCGGATCTGGTCACCGGCATGGTAACAGAATTCACCGAACTCCAGGGCACCATGGGCAAGGAATATGCTCTCCTGGACAAGGAAGGGGAGAAAGTGGCCCAGGCCATCGGGGAACAGTACATGCCCCGGTTTGCCGGCGATGAACTGCCCCAGAGCAACGAAGGCCGGATTCTGGCTGTGGCGGACAAACTGGACAACATTGTGGCCACCTTCAGCCGGGGCATGGCCCCCACCGGGTCCCAGGATCCCTACGCCCTGCGCCGTCAGGCTCTGGGCATCCTGAACATCGTGGCCGACGGCGGAGTCCACTTCCCGCTCCGGGCCGTACTGGCGGAAACCCTGAAGAACCTGCCGGTGGAAGTGGAAAACGAAGCCAAGCTGCTGGATGAAGTGGCCGACTTCTTCGCCCAGCGGGCCAAGAACATGCTGCTGGACAAAGGGGTCCGGTATGACGTGGTGGATGCCGTCCTGGCCGCTCCGGGACTGGACGACCTGGCAGACATCTTCGTCCGGGCCGATGCCCTGGCTGCTTATCTGGAAACGGATAAAGCCGCCGACAGCATCCAGGCCTTCACCCGGGTGGAAAACATCAGCAAGAACAATGTGGTGGAAGCCCCTGTGGATGCCGCCCTCTTCCAGGATGCCGCAGAAAAGGCCCTCTTCGAAGCTGTGGAAAAAGTGGCTGCTGCCACCGCTCCTCTGGCTGCCGACCGGAAGTACGCCGACCTGCTGGCTGCCAACGATGAACTGGCCGCACCCGTCAACGCCTTCTTCGACGCGGTGATGGTCATGGACAAGGACGAAAAAGTAAAGAACAACCGTCTGGCCCTGCTGAACCAGGTGAAGAAGCAGGTAAACCAGGTGGCAGATCTGAGCCAGCTGGTAATGAAATAAAGAACTGTCAGCTGTCCACGGTCAGCGGCCGTAGGAAAGGACCCGTTCCCCTGCCGGGAAACGGGTCCTTTTTTTGATTACCTATTAAATAAATCAGCCAAAATTATAATATAGTTGATTTACAATGTAAATCAAAAAGCTCACTGTGGACTGCTGACTAGAGACTGCAGACAGGTCCTGCTGTCCCTACCGGGGCCACCTATTTTCCACAAACTCCAAAAACCGCTTCAGGGCGGGGAACTGGTCCGGATCCCGGTTCCAGACGAAATTCACGTGGCCGGTGGCAATCTGGTTCACGGGGATGGCCACCAGGTTCTTTTCGTCCTGGGCAAATTCTTCAGAAAGAAAACCCAGGGCGGCCTGGTGGCGGATGTATTCCAGGATGGTGAATACCTGGGAGGTCTGGTGGAGGATCCGGGGGTGGACCTGGCAGGCGGCGAACAGCCGGCGCAGGTACCGGGTCTGGCCGAACTGGTCGGTGAACAGGACCAGCGGTTCATCCTCCAGGTCCTGCAGGTCCACGGAAGTCCGCCGGGCCAGAGGATGGTCCCTGTGGACGAACAGCATGAGCCGGCTGTCCTTCAAGACCCGGCAGTGGTAGGGGGCTTCCGGCAGATGGTTGGTGACGCACAGGGCCAGATCGATTTCCTGCTGGTCCAGCAGGGAATACAGGGTGGGACCGGTGGCTTCGGTGGTGATGATCCGCAGCTGGGGCCAGGCTTCCTGGAGAGCCCGGTGGAGACCGGGGAAAATGGTGTTGCCGCACATGGGAACCAGGCCGATCCGCAGCAGAGCTTCTCCGGAGCCCAGGGACCGGGCGGTGGCCTCAAGCTGTTCATACTGGTCCTGGAATTTTCGGGCCTGTTCCAGGAATACCCGGCCGGCAGGGGTCAGGGCCAGGGAATTGTGATGCCGTTCCCACAGGGCGGCCCCGCACTGGCCTTCCAGTTCCCGGATGGCTTTGCTGAGTCCGGGCTGGGTGAGGTGGAGCTCTTCGGCGGCCTTGGTGAAGTTCATGTACCGGCAGGCGGTGATGAAGTAGCGGATCTGTTCCGGGGTGATGGACATGATTGCCTCCTGATTCTTTGGGATTTGCCAAACTTTTCGTTGGTCAGACTGAATGACAGAAAGTTCACAAAATAATACTTTTGTATTATAGTAATAGCATGAAAAGGGCGGGTCCGTCCATGGCTTTTTGGATTCTGGAAGAAAGAAGGAACAGCAATGGAAAAGAAAATCTACAAAATCGCAGTGATCGGCGGCGACGGCATCGGGCCGGAAGTGCTGGCGGAAGGCATCAAGGTATTGAAACGGACAGCGGAACTGGACGGTTCCTTTGGCTTTGACTTCACCTGTTTCCCCTGGGGCTGCCAGTACTACCTGGAACACGGGGAAATGATGCCGGAAGACGGGATCGAACAATTGTCCCATTTTGACGCCATCTATTTGGGGGCTGTGGGTTATCCCGGGGTGCCGGACCATATTTCTCTCCGGGGACTTCTGATCAAGATCCGGAAGAGCTTCGATGAGTATGTGAACCTGCGGCCGGTGAAACTGCTGAAAGGGGCTCCCTGCCCTCTGGCGGGAGTGAAACGGGAAGACATCGACATGGTGTTCGTCCGGGAAAACAGCGAAGGGGAATATGCCGGGGCCGGTGCCTGGCTGTACAAGGACACGCCCCGGGAAGTGGTGATCCAGGACAGCGTGTTCTCCCGGTTCGGCACGGAACGGATCATCCGGTACGCCTATGACCTGGCCCGGAAGGAACACAGATCCCTCACCAGCATTTCCAAAGGGAATGCCCTGAACTATTCCATGGTGTTCTGGGACCAGATCTTTGCGGAAGTGGGGAAGGACTATCCCGATGTGGAAACCCATTCCTACCTGGTGGATGCGGCCAGCATGTTCATGGTGAAGGATCCCAAACGGTACGGGATCATTGTGTGCTCCAACCTGTTCGGGGACATCCTGACGGACCTGGGAGCCGCCATTTCCGGCGGCATGGGCCTGGCCGCCGGTGCCAACCTGAACCCGGAACGGAAATATCCTTCCATGTTCGAACCCATCCACGGCAGTGCTCCGGATATTGCCGGCCAGGGCAAGGCGAACCCTCTGGCCTCCATATGGTCCGCCAGCCAGATGCTGGACTTCTTCGGCCACAAGGACTGGGGCCGGAAGCTGATTGACATCATCGAGACCATGATGGTGGAAAAGAAAGTCCTGACTCCGGACATGGGCGGCACCGCCACCACCCAGGAAGTGGGAGATGAAGCTGTACGGCTGTTGGAAAAATAACAAAAGAGCTGCCGCGTCG
>NZ_FR902078.1:6155-8339 GCF_000437815.1 Acidaminococcus sp. CAG:542 | reverse complement strand
CTCTTTTGTTATTTACATTGCTCGAAGGCCTGGGCCAGGTCGTCCCGCAGGTCTTCTTTGTCTTCCAGGCCTACGGAGAACCGGAGCAGGGTGTGGGTGATGCCCTTTTCTTCCGCTTCTTCCGGGGTCAGGTCCGCATGGGTCTGGGTAATGGGATAGGTGAGCAGGCTTTCGGTGCCTCCCAGGCTTTCCGCGAACTGAATCAGATGGATCTTTTCCAGGATGGTCTTGGCGGCTTCCGGGGATTTCACATAGAAGGAAATCATCCCTCCGAATCCGTTGGCCTGTTTCTTCTGGATTTCATAGCCCGGGTGGTCCGGCAGGCCGGGATACAGCACCTTTTCCACCAGGGGCTGTTCCCGCAGCCACTGGGCCAGGTACAGGGCATTTTCCTGGTGCTGTTTCATCCGCACCGGCAGGGTCTTCAGGCTCCGGAGCAGGAGCCAGGCATCGAAGACGCTGAGCACGGCCCCGGTGGTCTTGTAGATGGTCCGGAGCCGGGCGGCCACCTCCGCTTCCCGGCTGACGGCAAACCCTGCCAGGGAGTCATTGTGGCCGGCCAGGTACTTGGTGCCGCTGTGGACCACAATATCCGCTCCCAGGGTCAGAGGCCGCTGGAAATAGGGGGACAGGAAGGTATTGTCCACAATCACCAGGATCCCGTGTTTGTGGGCCAGTTCGCTGATGGCTTCCAGGTCCGTGATTTCCATGGTGGGGTTGGTGGGAGTTTCCAGATAGATGGCTTTGGTGGCGGGGGTGATGGCCTCTTCCACGGCCTTCAGATCACTGGTGTGGACGGCGGTGAAGGTCAGGCCCAGGGGCTCATAGGTGGTCCGGAACAGCCGGAAGGACCCGCCGTACAGGTCGAAACCGGTGATCAGGTGGTCTCCCGGGGCAAAAAGCCGCATCACCGCATCAATGGCTGCCATGCCGGAGGAAAAGCACAGGGCATCGGTGCCCCCTTCCAGGGTGGACAGGACTTTTTCCAGTCTGGCGTGGGTGGGGTTGGATTCCCGGGTATAGGCCCAGCCGGTGGATTTCCCCAGGCCGGGATGGGCAAAAGTGGATGTGAGATACAGAGCCGGAGAGACGGCGCCGGTGGCATCGTTGGGGCCGCCTCCGTGGATACAGGCAGTGGTGAATTTCATGATTTTTTTCCTCCTTGCAGGGCACAGGGTGCCAATAATGCATACTATTTATATAGGAATACATTACCTGTTCCCGGAAATTTTGTCAAGGGGCCGGAACGGGCATGGAGACAGGGAAAGACGGGCAAAATGGTTTTCTAAATGATGGGACTGTGATATAATCTTTTAGTAAAACTGGTTCCGGCGGGCCCTGACTGCCCTGCTGGAATAGATTTTCGATAGGCGGTGAAAAAATGAGCGTTACAGTCAATGATGTAAAGCATATCGCAAATCTGTGCCGGTTAAATGTTCCGGACGATGAAATGGACAAGTTTGTTGAGCAGTTCAACCAGATTTTGAATTATGCTGAAATCTTAAAGAAAGTGGATACCAAGGGAATCGAACCTTCTCCCTATGTGCTTCCCATCAGCAATGTGCTGCGGGAAGACGTTCCTGTTGAGAGCCTGTCCCACGAGGACGCCATGAAGAATGCTCCGGAGGAATATGAAGGCGGCTTCAAAGTTCCCCGGGTTATCGAATAAGAGGAGGCAGAACAGTGGCTTTATACAGTGAAACTGCACATGAGCTCCATGACAAGCTGGTGAAGAAAGAAATCAGCTCCGTGGAACTGACCAAAGCGGTCTATGACCGGATCGACGAAGTGGAAGACCAGGTCAAGGCCTATATTACCTTGGACAAGGAAAATGCCCTGGCCCAGGCAGCCAAAGTGGACAAGATGATCGCCGACGGCGAGACCATCAAACCCCTGGCCGGGATCCCCGGCGCCATCAAGGACAACATCAGCGTAAAGGGTGTCCGGATGACCTGCGCCTCCAAGATCCTGGAAAACTTCGTGCCGGTATACGATGCCCACGTCATCGAAAACCTGCGGAAGGACGAAACCATTTTCCTGGGCAAGACCAACATGGATGAATTCGCCATGGGGTCCACCACGGAAACCTCCCATTTCCAGATCACTCACAACCCCTGGGATCTGTCCCGGGTGCCCGGCGGTTCTTCCGGCGGCAGCGCTGCCAGCATTGCAGCCGGGGAAGCC
>NZ_FR902078.1:1855-6119 GCF_000437815.1 Acidaminococcus sp. CAG:542 | reverse complement strand
AGCCATTTGGTCCCTGGGCTCTGATACCGGCGGTTCCATCCGGCAGCCGGCTTTCTTCAACGGCTGCGTAGGGCTGAAACCCACCTACGGCCGGGTTTCCCGGTACGGCTGTGTGGCTTTCGCCTCCTCCCTGGACCAGGTGGGGCCCATTGCCCGTGACGTCACCGACGCCGCCCTGGTGCTGAACACCATCAGCGGCCTGGATGCCCATGATTCCACCTCCTATGATGCACCGGTCCCTGACTACACCAAGGCTCTGCGCCAGGATGTGAAGGACCTGACCATCGGCCTGCCCAAGGAATACTTCGGGGAAGGCACGGACCCCAAAGTGGCTGCCCAGATCAAGCTGGCTGCCAAGAAGTTCGAAGAACTGGGTGCCCATGTGATCGAAGTGTCCCTGCCTCATACGGAATATGCCGTAATCACCTATTACATCATCGCTCCGGCAGAAGCCTCCGCCAACCTGGGCCGTTTCGACGGTGTCCGGTACGGCTTCCGGGAAATGGCTGCGGAAAGCGCTCCGGAAATGATGCGCAAGACCCGTACGGAAGGCTTCGGCAAGGAAGTCCGCCGCCGGATCATGCTGGGGACCTACGTGCTCAGCTCCGGGTACTATGATGCCTATTACAACAAGGCCATGCAGGTCCGGACCCTGATCCGTCAGGACTTTGCCAACGCCTTCGAAAAATGCGATCTGCTGCTGACTCCCACCTCCCCGGTGGTGGCTTATCCTCTGGATGCCAAGATGGATCCTCTGACCGTCTACATGCTGGACGTAACCACCATTCCGGTGAACATGGCCGGCCTGCCCGGCATTTCCATCCCCTGCGGCTTTGTGGACAACATGCCGGTAGGGGCCCAGCTCATCGGCAAGGCTCTGGGCGAAGAGACCCTGCTGCGGGCAGCTTATACCTTTGAACAGGCTACGGATTTCCATAAAGCCGTGGCACCTCTGGGAGGTCGGAAATAATGACAGAATATACTACCGTAATCGGTCTGGAAGTCCATGCGGAACTGAAAACCAAGACCAAGGCTTTCTGCTCCTGCTCCACGGAATTCGGCGGTGCCCCCAACACCCATGTATGCCCGGTTTGTCTGGGCATGCCCGGGGCTCTGCCTGTGATCAACAAGCAGATGGTGGAATTTGCCCTGCGCTTTGCTCTGGCTGTGAACTGCGAGATCCAGCGCTACAGCAAATTCGACCGGAAAAACTACTACTATCCGGATCTGGCCAAAGCCTACCAGATTTCCCAGTTCTATCAGCCCATTGCCCTGAACGGGCACCTGGACGTGAACGTGGACGGGGAAACCAAACGGATCGGCATCACCCGGATCCATATGGAAGAAGACGCCGGGAAACTGGTCCATTCCGGTGCTTCCATCAGCACCTCTGATTTCTCTGCAGTGGACTACAACCGGGCCGGGGTGCCTCTGATCGAAATCGTGTCCGAACCGGACATGCGGTCTGCGGCGGAAGCCCGTGCCTACATGGAAAAACTCCGGGCCTACCTCCAGTACACCGGGGTCTGCGACGGCAAGATGCAGGAAGGCTCCATGCGCTGCGATGCCAACATTTCCATTATGCCCGTAGGGGCCAAGGAATTCGGCACCCGGGCGGAAATCAAGAACCTGAACTCCTTCAAGGCCCTGGAAAGAGCCATTGAATACGAAGTGGAACGGCAGAAGGAAATTCTGGAAGACGGGGGCCATGTGGTCCAGGAAACCCGTACCTGGGACGATGCCCAGGGGATGACCTTCTCCATGCGGTCCAAGGAAGAAGCCCACGATTACCGGTATTTCCCGGAACCGGACCTGGCTCCCATCATCATCGAAAAAGAATGGGTGGAAAAGGCCAAGAGCGAACTGCCGGAACTGCCGGATGCCCGGAAAGCCCGTCTCATGAACGAAAAAGGGCTGGATGACTATTCTGCAGAACTGATCGTGGCTGACAAGAAGATGGCTGAGTACTTCGATGCAGCCGCCAAGGAAACCGACGACGCCAAAGGCGTGGCCAACTGGATCCTGGGGGATGTGTCCGCGTACCTGAACAGCAACAACTGCGGCATCGGGGAATTCCCCGTGTCCCCGGCTCATCTGGGACAGATGGTGGCCCTGATCAAAAAGGGCGTGCTGTCCAGCAAACTGGCCAAGAAGGTCTTTGCAGAAATGCTGAAAAAGGACGAAGCTCCTGCCGATCTGGTGAAGAAGCTGGGCCTGGAACAGGTCAGCGACGAAGGAGCCATCCAGGCCATGGTGGATGAGGCCATTGCTGCCAATCCCCAGTCTGTAGCCGACTACAAGGCCGGCAAGGACAAGGCCATCGGCTTCCTGGTAGGCCAGGTCATGAAGAAATCCCGGGGCAAAGCCAACCCGGGCATGGTAAACAAACTGATCATCAAGACCATTAAGGGTGAATGACAGAGGCGCCGTTGCGGAAGCAACAGTACCGTCAACGGTCAGCTGACAAAAAGAGCTGGTGCTTAGGCACCGGCTCTTTTTTTACCACAAATTTCACACCTTTGATCTTCCTTTTTCATGGGGAACTGTTATGATTAGGAATACAATAACAACAGGGAGGGAGAAAGATGCTGCAGCATACGGAAAGACGCCGGTGGCGCTGGCTGCTGGTGGGGGCGCTGCTGCCGGGACTGTTCCTGGGGCAGCTGGACAATGCCGTCCAGCACCGGATGCCCCGGTACATCCAGCGCTATATGACAGGAGGGCCCCGGCTGGGGTTCCTCCAGTGGCCCCAGGATCTCCAGGCCGTCCGGTACGAGCTGGAGATCTTCTCCCAGATCCCTGAGGAACTGGATCCGGAACATTCGGTAGAAGAAGTCCTGTACCGGGATGCTGAAATCTACACCAACCGGATCCTGCTGGATGAAGAGAAGCTGCCGGATCTGGATGGAGAGCTGCCTCTTTTCTGGCGGGTCCGGGCCTACAACCTGGACGGGAATCCCCTGGGAGGCTATTCCCAGCCGGCAGAGCTCCAGAACACCCTGGAACGGAACCTGCGTGATGCACCGGTGCCCCGTCCCATGAAGAGGGACCAGCCCGGTTCCCGGATCCTGTATCCGGTGTATTCCTATACAAGTCTTCCGGGGGCCAGCCAGTACGAAGTGGAAGTGCTGGACCAGCTGCCGGAAAAAATGGGGGGCATCCTGCCTTCCCGGCACCGGGTCTATGCAGAAACTACGGAACTGACGGACCTGTACGACAAGGAACCCCGGATCGGCACTTATTACTGGCGGGTCCGGGGGATGGACGGCAAGGGCCGGCCGGTGGGGGAATGGAGCCTGCCGGAAAAAGTGGAACTGGAACCAACGGATCGGGTCCAGGTGGGCATCTTCGGAGACAGCATTTCCCATGGAGGGGGCCGGCTGTCCTTCAGCCCCTCGGACCTGGAATACAGCTATGCCCATTACATCTCTGTGCCTACAGTGAACCTGTCGGAAAGCGGGGACACCAGTGAAATGATGGTGGAACGGTTTGAACGGGATGTGCTGCCTTTCCATCTGAAGACCCTTCTGATCATGGGAGGCAGCAACAGCCTCCGGAATGGGACGGAACCGGAAGAGGTGATCGCCGATCTCCGGAAGATCCAGGCTATGTGTCGGGAAAACGGCATCACCCCGGTGCTCCTGACCCTGGCACCCATCAACCCGGGAAACATCGAAAAGGCTTTTGACGAGCCTACGGACAGCCACTGGCAGGAAGCTTTCCGGAAGGTGAACGCGTACATCCGCACCCAGCCCCACATCGATGTGGCGGCGCCTTTTGAAGCCATGGGTCCGGAGCTGCCTACGGAAATGGCCCTGGACGGTCTCCATGGAGACGTGCCCATGAAACGGATCATGGGCCAGGTGATCAGTGACCAGGTAAGGGAGTTTTTGTAAGGGTATGATATAATGACCCTGTAAACCAGAAAAAGGGGGCGGACCATGGATAAAAAGGCGTTGAAGGCATTCTGCCAGAAACTGGGCCTGACGGAAGTGGGCGTGGCTCCCAGCCATCTGCCGGTACCCGATCCTTTTCCGGAGGTGTGTCCCCTGGCGGCGGGGAAGGGACTGGAACGGTATGATCTTACCAGTCTGCTCCCGGGCTGCCGGGGGGCCGTGGTGATCCTTTTTCCCTACCGGTTGGAATCGTCATCCGGCAGCAACCTGTCCTGTTACTGCCAGATCCCGGATTACCATCCGGTGGTCCGGGAGTATCTGGAGAAAATCGCCGGCTGGATGGAAGACCAGGTCCCTGGCAGCCGGCA
>NZ_FR902078.1:0-1817 GCF_000437815.1 Acidaminococcus sp. CAG:542 | reverse complement strand
AGCTGGCCATTGTGGATACCTCCCCTCTGGCGGAACGGGACCTGGCGGTCCAGGCCGGACTGGGATTTCTGGGGGACAACGACTGCCTCATTAACGACACCTGGGGTTCCTGGTGCTTCATTGGGGCAGTGCTCACCACCCAGCCTCTGGAGCCGGACCGGCCTCTGGAACGGAGCTGCCGCCACTGCGGGGCCTGTGCCCGGGTCTGTCCCGGACAGTGTTTCCAGGGAGGGACCTACACCTACCGGACCTGCAAATCCTACCTGACCCAGAAAAAAGGAGAACTGACCGAATCAGAACAGGCTGTCCTCCGGAAAACGCCCCTGATCTTCGGCTGTGATGAATGCCAGCGGGTCTGCCCCCACAACCAGCAGGTGCCGGAAACTCCTCTGGCAGAATTCCGCCGGGACCGTCTGCTCCGGCTGGACCGGCAGGATCTGGCAAACCTGACCAACCGGCAGTTCCGGGAACGGTACGGATCCTATGCCTTTGCCTGGCGGGGGAAAAAGCTCCTGCTCCGGAACCTGGAACTGGTGGAACAAAAGGAACAACAGGAAAGTCAGTGAACACAGGAGGTGTCCTATGGCAAATATCCAGACCATCCCGCTGCCCCGGGATCTGATCCAGTTTGTCTTTGAAGCGGCCTACATCCAGCGGTGGAACGATCATATCCGGCCCCAGGGCTTTACGGAGCTGGACAAACAGGCTCACAAGATGATGATCCTCTATGTGCTGGCCCGGTATGAGGAACAGGACCATGGAGCCAGCCTGGACTGGCAGGTGCTGGTGGAAGGGGGCATCTTCGAATTCCTCCACCGGGTGGTGCTCACGGACATCAAGCCCCCGGTATTCCACGAGCTGATGGAAAAAAGCGGCGCCCGGCTGAACCAGTGGGTGTACAAGGAACTGGTACGGCGGGTGCCGTCTCTGGCCGGCAGTCTCTTTATGGCCAAGATGGAGGCCTATCTGGACGGAGACAGCCATCCTTTGGAGAAACAGCTGATCCGGGCCGCCCACTACCTGGCTACGGAATGGGAGTTCCGGATCATCTACCGGATGAACCAGGGGATTTTCGGAGTGGAGGAAATCAGGGAGCGGATCGCCGACAACATCGAAGACCATTACAACCTGGCAGGGGTCCAGAAAATTGCCATGAACGGGAAGACCCGGAAGTTCGTGGATCTTATCGGCAAGCTCCGGTTCCAGAAGCGCTGGTCCCAGTCTCCCCGGGTGCCGGAAACTTCCGTCATGGGCCATGTGCTGGTGGTGGCCATCATGGGGTACTTCTGCGCCCTGTCCATGGGGGCCTGCAAGGGACGGCTGGTGAACGATTTCCTGGGCGGCCTGTGGCATGACCTGCCGGAAGTGCTCACCCGGGACATTATTTCTCCCATCAAAAGGTCCATCGAAGGCCTGGACGAACTGATCAAGGACATCGAACAGCGGCAGATGGAGGAAATCCTGCTGCCCCTCCTGCCGGCCGCCTGGCATGAGGATATCCTGAATTTCACCGTCCATGAATTCGATAACAGGATCCGGGAAAAGGGAAAGGTCCGGCTGCTGGCGGGGGATATCCCGGAAGCATACAACCGGGATGAGTACAGCCCGGTGGACGGCCGGGTGCTCAAGGGCTGCGACCATCTGGCGGCCTTTATGGAAGCCTGGCTCAGCATCCAGTGCGGCATCACCTCCTCCCATCTGGCAGGGGTGGTGGAAGAACTTCCCCGGGCCTACCAGGGAAAAATCATCGGCGGCGTCGATTTCGGGAAGATCTATGAGCAGTTCCGGTGAAATGTGTGCTGCACGTTATGTGCAGC
>NZ_FR902077.1:0-4982 GCF_000437815.1 Acidaminococcus sp. CAG:542 | reverse complement strand
GGGTACCGCTTCCGCCGCCACTACCGGGAAGAGAGAACTCTTCAAATGTGAAATCACCATGTGTTGCATTAAATTCTATCTCGTTGGCATAAATAGAACCATGGAATTGTTGCTTAGGTAGTACGTTCCCATGTTGGTCTTTTTCTTGTTTATCAAAATTAAACGGAGATAATGATGAGCCTGGCACATATAAACTACCTCGGAAGTCGTAAGTATTGGCATCAAATTGCACGTTCGTAATGGGATTCTTATTCCAATTATTTATTTCTTGATGGCCAAAATAACAGATTATTACAGGCCGCCTTATATTGCTTTGTAAAGAAATATGTAGAAGAGATAGATCATCATCAACATAAAGATATACAGGATCATTAGAATTCAAAGAATTATCACTAAGATTAATGTTCATATTTTGAACATTAGAGGCGAGCCTATACATAGACTGGCCATTGTCAGAAATTGTTATTGTATAGTTTTGATCATTTTCTGTTTTGGGAATATCTTTGAATGCATCTTTAACAGCTTGCTCACTAGCTGAAACCTGTTCATTATAATATTTTTCGGGATTGGAACCATTAGGAGCTACTCCTGCAGATGGATATTTATACATTCCTTGACTTATAGCGGTTTCTCTGGATTTCCCATATGCCTCTCTTGTGTACAACATATATCTTCCCTGATTGTTTTCTTTATAATAATTTCTCCAATCCCAAACAACAACATCTCCTTCAAAAGTAGCACCTCCAATCTTATCACTATTATTATTATTGTAAAAAGATCCGTCAAACCCTCTTCTTCCAAGTCCTACATTCACAAGATTCCCCAGCTTAATTCCCCCACCTCCACTGGTCCCTTCCTTCCCAATCAGCGCCACGGCAGTGGCCTTTACCAGGAACGTGGGCCGGTGAAGCCAGGCGGCGGTGGCCTGGATCAGGGGGATTTCTTCTTCCAGATGGACCCGGTAGTAGGATTTTTCTCCTTCGCTGCCGGTGACGGCTTTGGTTTTGGCCTGGAACTGCTGGAGATTGGGGCTGCTGGCCAGGTTGTGGCCCAGGTTGGCGGTTACGTACCGGTCGGCGAACAGGTCGGCATTGGGATGGGAATTGATGGTGTCCCCGTTGACGAAGTTGGCGGCTCCGGCCAGGGCGGCGGCGTCGGCAGCGTTCTGGAGCTTGGTGTGATAGGCCCAAATCCGGCCGATTTCGCTGACCAGGGCCACCAGCAGCAGGAACACCGGCAACAGCACGGCAAAGAGCACCAGGAAGGCCCCTTTCTGTTTCCGGTTATGAGTAAAAGGCTTCATGGGAAGCGCCTCCTTCAAGGACAGGAAAATGAAATGTTACAATCCCCGGACCAGCATCAGGGCCAGGGCGGTGAGCATGAAATAGGGTACGTAGGCAAAGGAACTTTTCCGGTTCTTCTGCCCGGCCAGGAGCAGCACCAGGGCGGCCAGGCCTCCCAGGACGGTGCCGGCGGCCGCTGTGAAGACAAGGCTCTGGGGACCCATCCACAGGCCCAGGGCGGCCAGGAGCTTGATGTCTCCCCCGCCCAGGGCGCCCCGGGACAGGATTCCCAGCACCAGGAACACCAGTCCCCCTGCCAGGCCGGCCAGCAGGTGGCTCACCAGCATGTCGGGATAGGTGGCCAGCATCACCAGGGCGGCCAGGGCAAAGGGAAGCATCATGGAATCGAACAGGCAGTACTGTTCAAAATCCGTGGCGGTCATCCACAGGAGAAAAGCGGCGAATACCAGCATGAGCACCAGGGGCAGGCCGGAGGCAAGCTGCAGCAGCCGCAGTCCGCAGCCCAGGAACCCGATAAAAAGCAGGGGTTTCCGCCAGCGGCTGCGGGAGGCAATGGCGTCGGAGAAAGTAAGGATGGAAAGGTTCCGGCCATAGAGCCGGTCGATCCAGAACGATCCGCCCCAGGCCACCCCCAGAGCAGCCAGGAGCAGCAGAAAGACAAAGAAAAGTGTCATGGCAGGTGTACGCTCCTTTTTAGTACTATTATACAGGAAAAGCAGTCCGTTGACAAAAAAAGGGCTGTGAAGAAATGGAAGTTTCCTCTCTTCACAGCCACTTTGCTATTCTCTATTCTTCTTTAACATACCCAGCAGCAGGGCACCCACTGCTGTCCCTACGGCCAAGGAGGCCAGGTACATGGGCCAGTTGTGGACTACGCCGAACACGAAGATGCCTCCGTGAGGGGCCGGGATGGTGCAGCCGAACACCATGGACAGGGCCCCGGCCACGGCGGAACCAATGGCACAGGCGGGAATCACCCGGGAGGGATCTTCCGCTGCAAAGGGGATGGCCCCTTCGGTGATGAAGCTGAGCCCCATGATGAAGTTGGTCACGGAAGAGTTCCGTTCCTGTGCCGTGAACTTCTTGGGGAACAGCCGGCAGGCCACGGCAATGGCCAGGGGCGGCACCATACCCCCGATCATTACAGAGGCCATAAAGGGAGAGGACACGGCCTGTCCGTCAGCCCCGGCCAGGGAGGCGGTACCGAACACATAGGCGGCCTTGTTGAGAGGCCCGCCGAAGTCGATGCTCATCATACCCCCCAGCACCAGGCCCAGGAGCACTTTGCTGCCGCCGCTCATGGCGGTAAGGCCCCCGTTGACCCAGTGGTTCACCGCACCCATCACCGGGTTGATCAGGACCACCATCAGGGCCCCCATGATCATCAGCCCCAGCACCGGGTACAGCAGGATGGGTTTGATGTTTTCCAGGGATTCCGGCAGGAAGGCCAGGGCCTTCTTCAAAGCCAGGATCAGATACCCGGCGGCAAAGCCCCCCACCAGGGCGCCGAAGAAACCGCTGCCCCCGGCAGAAGCCATGGCCCCGGCCACGAACCCGGCCAGGAGCCCGGGACGGTCGGCGATGCTGGCGGCAATGAACCCGGCCAGCATGGGCATCATGAAGCTGAAGGCCAGGCCTCCCACGTTCTTGAAGAAGGCGGCCAGCGGGGTACTGGACCCGAACTGGGCGGTACCGGCGGCTCCCATGTCGAACAGGAAAGCCAGGGCGATGAGGATGCCCCCGCCGATGACGAAGGGCAGCATGTGGGATACCCCGTTCATCAGATGCTTGTAGGCCTTCCGGGCGCCGCTTTCTTCCGCCGCCGTTTCTCCGGCTGCTTCCCCGCCGGCTTCCCCCTGATAAATGGGAGCCTGACCGCTGAGGGCTTCGTCCAGCAGCTGGTCGGCCTTGTTGATGCCGTCGGCCACTTTCACGATCACCACCGGTTTCCCTTTGAACCGGTTCATGGGCACGTATTTGTCCGCGGCCACGATGATCCCGGTGGCCCCGGCAATGTCTTCCGCCGTCAGGGCGTTCTTCACCCCGCTCTGGCCGTTGGTTTCCACTTTAATGGAAATGCCCCGGCGGGAGGCGTGCTGTTCCAGGCTTTCGGCAGCCATGTAGGTGTGGGCGATGCCGGTGGGACAGGCAGTGACCGCCAGCACCTGGTACCCTTTGGGGGCTTCTTCCGGGGCAGGGGCTTCTTCCGCCGGCTGTTCTTCCCCGGCTTCTTCCGGGAACTTCTCTTTTTCTGCCTTGCCGATCAGTTCATAGAGGGCATCCACACTGTCCACAGCCATGATCCCGTCGATGAAATCCGGATCCATGAGCAGGGTGGACAGACGGCTGAGCACATCCAGATGCACATTGTCCTTGGTATCCGGTGCGGCGATCAGGAAGAACAGTTTGGCAGGCTGTCCGTCCAGGGAATCGAATTCCACCCCGTCACTGCAGCGCATAAAGGCCAGCCCCGGACGGGTGACCGCTGCCGTCTTGGCATGAGGAATGGCTACCCCTTCCCCAACCCCGGTGCTCCCTTCTTCTTCCCGGGCAAAGACCTTTTTCCGGTATTCTTCCGGATCGGCGATGTTCCCCTGTTTCACCATAAGCTGGATCAGTTTGTCCAGCGCTTCTGCCTTGCTGCCGGCGGAACCGTTCAGTTCCACACTTTCCCGTTTCAGTAGATCCGTGATCTGCATATCAATTCCCCTTTACCAGTTGTTCAATGGCTTCCTTTTCCGCCAGATGCATGGTGAACGCCGTGGCGCTGCCGGCGCAGATGCCCCAGTGGAGGGCTTCTTCACAGTTTTTGTTCCGCAGGTATCCTGCCAGGAAACCGGCCACCATGCTGTCGCCGGCTCCCACCGTGTTGACCATGGTCCCCTTGGGGGCCAGGTGACGGTGGACTTTCCCCGTTTCGTCCACCAGGAGGGCACCGTCGCCCCCCAGGCTGATGAGCACGTTCCGGGCTCCCTGCTGCTGGAGTTCCCGGGCCCCCTGGATCAAATCCTGCTCCGTAGGCAGCTTCCGGCCCAGCAGGTCTTCCAGTTCTTCCCCGTTGGGCTTTACCAGGAAGGGATGGGCCGAAAGAGCCCAGGCCAGGAGTTTGCCGGTGGCATCCACTACACAGGGGATGTGCCGCTGCTCCATGGCCCGGGCAATGTCCCCGTAGAGAGAGGGGGCACAGCCGCTGGGGCCGCTGCCGGACAGGACCAGGATATCCTCGGACGTAAGCTCCCGGAGCTGGGCCTGGAGCCGGTCCAGGTCGGCGGAAGTGACTTCCGGACCTTTGCCGTTAAGGGCGGTTTCTTCCCCGGCCCGGATCTTTACGTTGATCCGGGAAAAACCGTTTGCCACAGGCAGCAGGCTGCAGGGAATGCCCCGCTCTTCCACCAGGCGCTGGATTTCGTCTCCGGTGAACCCGGCTTTAAAGCCCAGGATCCGGGTGGGGACCCCCAGGTTCTGGAGGATCCAGGACACGTTGATGCCCTTGCCCCCGGGGAAGATTTCCTCGGCCTGGTTCCGGTTGATGGCCCCCACCTGGAGGCGGGACAGGGTCACCACGTAGTCCAGGGAGGGATTGAAGGTGATGGTATAGATCATTTTGGATGGTGTTCCTTTCTGTGCAGGATGGAAAAGGGCACGTCGGGCCTTGGGGCCCTGGTGCAGAAGGAGGCC
>NZ_FR902076.1:10841-20262 GCF_000437815.1 Acidaminococcus sp. CAG:542 | reverse complement strand
CTTTTCAAGGGCGGGGGACCGTTGCGCTTGCGGAATGGTGGTGGGTTAGCAGCCCCCTGGGCTGCGTTTCCCTTCAAAACCATCTGCCCCCGGCAGATGGTCTCCTTCACCCGCTGACTGCCTTTTACGCCTTGATCACCTGTTCAAACAATCCCTTGTTTTCCTGGATCTTCCCTTCTCCCCCGACTACGCACAGGTAGCCGTCGGAGAGCACGTCCCGTACCAGGGGCGCCAGGGCCCGGATGTCTTCGGCTGTGCAGTCGATAATCTGGTCCCGCTTTTTCTGGGCGATGGCTTCCGGGGTCCCCTTCATCTGGGCGGTGATGGCCTTTTCCAGGTGCATGGCCGGGGTAAGGGGCGTATCCACCAGGCTGATGGTGCCGATCACGTACTTGGTCATTTCCCGGTCGGAGGCCTGGAATTTTTCCAGGTAGTCCGGCAGATCCCGGTAGGCCTGGAGGCTTTCCGCCAGTTTGGGATCCCGGTAGCTGGACAGGTAGAAGGTGCCGCTGGGGTCAAACCGGGTACCGGCCCCGTAGGCCCCGCCCTGGACCCGGATCTTGGTCCACAGGTATCCGTACCGGAGGATGGTTTCCAGCACCTTCATGGCTCCCGTATAGTGGTAGCCGTGGTCATGGAAATTGCCCCCGGCCAGTACATACTGGACCTTCCCGGAGGTGGTGATCCCTTCGTTCTTCCCGGGAGCCGTCAGAACGGGCATGGCCTTCCCTGCATAGGGGGAATGGGGCAACTGGGCGGTAAAGGCTTCCATCCTGGCCAGGGCTTCCTGTTCCATGTCCTTGTCGCAGGACAGGGACTGGAGCTGGGCATCCTGGTGGAAGAAGGCGGGCACCAGAGCCTTCAGGTTGGCCGCCACTTCATCGGCCTTTTCGTCGAAATGGGCCCACAGATCCTGGAGGAACTGGTAATAGGTCAGCTGGTCGTGTTCCATGCTCCGGGCGGATTTGGAGAAGTAGCTCATAAGCCGCAGGGTGGCCACGGTCATCCCCCGGGCAAAAAAGTTGTTGTCCCAGTCGGTCTTCACTTCGCTGATGATTTCCTTCAGCCGCTTTTTGTCCTCCACATGGCTCCGGAGGGCGATGCTGCTGAGGATATCGAACAGCTTGTCCTCGTTCTTTTCCAGTACCTTGGCGGACACCTTGAACACGTTCCGGTAGGTGTTGGTGTCGTTGTACCGGCTGTAAGGCTTCACTTCAAAGTTCAGGCCTCCCAGGTACAGATCCGCCAGGGTGGTCAGTTCCTCATAGGAATAATCGTCGGTGTCCACCTTCCCCAGCACGTCGGTGAGAAGGTAAGCATAGCACAGCTTGTCTTCCGGCAGACCGGTAAGATCGAAGCACCAGTCGAAATAGGCGATCTTGTTGGTGAACTGATGGAGCACCAGATGGGTGTGGTCCCCCGCTTCCGTTACCTGGGGATGCTCGAAATCGTTTTTCCGGGTAATGTCGGACCGCTGGAGGAGCGGGATGGAGGCCAAGGCTTCCGGGGTGTCGGGGGCTGCCTGCCGGGCATGGAGCTCGTCGGCGATGGCTTCCACTTCCTTCAGCTGGTCTGCATCCATCTGGCTCTTCTTTTCCGCCATGGCCTGGGCGAACTGTTCCGCGTCCCGGGCTTCCTTCCCCGGTTCCGGGGTCAGGGTCACCAGGCATTTGTGGGTGTTGTCCAGAAGTACGCTTTCGATGAGCTGTTCATAATATCCCTTGTCGATGGCGCTCCGGAGGAAGTCCAGGCAGTCGGTGAACCGAAGACAGGCGGTGGGGTCTCCTCCGTAGAGCCAGGTTTCCATTACGTTCAGCCCGTAGATCAGGCCTTTGGGATAGATGTTGAAATCCGCTTCCCGCATCTTGAATTCTTCGGAGTTCAGTTCCGCTTCCAGGAGCCGGCGGGGAATCCCGTTCCGGGACAGATCCTGGAGGGTCCGGTACAGCACCTTTACGAACTGGTCTTCCTTGTCCGGGTCGGAACCGCTGACTTCCACAGAAAACACCGGCTGGAGCTGGGAGCCGTTCAGGCTGCCGGACACGTCGCTGCCGATGCCTGCCCGGAGCAGGGCCAGCCGCAGGGGAGCGTTGTTCCCGTCCAGGAGCACATGGGTCAAAAGCTTCAGGGCCATAATCCGCTTCTGGTCCAGGGCGGACCCCACCACGATGTTCATGGACAGGTAGGTCTTTTTGGCCGTGTCATCCCCTTCCGGCACCGGGTAGGAGGCTTTCACTTCCCGGGTCTGGTCGAAGGGAGCCTGGAGGGGGATTTCCACCTTCAGGGTGCCGGTCTTGGGGAACCGGCTGAGATATTCCCGGTCCATGTAGTCCAGCCAGTCGGCGATGTCCACATCCCCGTACAGGTAGATGTAGGCGTTTTCCGGGCTGTAGTATTTTTTGTGGAAGGCCACGAACCCTTCCTGGGTCAGCTGGGGAATGGCGGAAGGCAGGCCGCCGGATTCGAACCGGTAAGGGGAATCCGGGAACAGGGCCTTCATCACTTCATGTTCCTCGATGGCATCCGGGGAGGAATAGACCCCCTTCATTTCGTTGTACACCACCCCGTTGTAAAGGAGAGGTTTGTCCCCTTCTTTCCCCAGTTCGTAATGCCAGCCTTCCTGGCGGAGGGTAAAGGGGTTCTCTCCGATGAGAGGATAGAACACCGCATCCAGGTACACGTCCACCAGGTTCCGGAAGTCCTTGGCATTCCGGCTGGCCACCGGGTACACAGTTTTGTCCGTGTAGGTCATGGCGTTCAGGAAGGTGTTCAGGGAGCCTTTCACCAGTTCCACGAAAGGTTCCTTCAGACGGTATTTCCGGCTGCCGCAAAGGACGGAATGTTCGGTGATGTGGGCCACCCCGGTGTCGTCCTGGCTGGGAGTCCGGAAGCCGATAGTGAACACCTTGTTGTCGTCTTTTGAGGACAGGTAGAACAGTTTGGCCCCGCTGGCCTCATGGATCATTTCGTAAGCCGTGGCTTCGATATCCGGCAGAGGGGTGATTTTTTGTACGGCAAAGCCGTGGAGTTTCGTTCCAACAGAAAGTTCCATGCAGAATCTTCTCCTTTGTTTTCTTTTCTATTAAGGGCAAAAGAAAGGGGAGCTGCCCCTGGCAGTCTCCCCTTCCCTGTTGAATCTTACTTGAAGTACTGCACGCCGCCCAGGAACAGAGGCTGCAGTTTGTTCCCCGGGATGTTCTTCATGAGACCATCAGTGAACCGTTCGGTGTGGCCCATTTTGCCCAGGACCCGCCCGTCCGGGCTGGTGATGCTTTCAATGGCATACAGGGAGCCGTTGGGGTTGTAGGGGCTTTCCATGGTGGGATCCCCAGCCTGGTTTACATACTGGGTTGCCACCTGGCCGTTGGCAAAGAGTTTCTTGATCTCTTCTTCGGTGGCCACGAACCGGCCTTCCCCGTGAGAAACGGCGACGGTGTGGATGTCTCCCGGTTCAGTGAGGGCCAGCCACGGAGATTTGTTGGAAACCACTTTCGTTTCCACCATCCGGGAAATGTGCCGGCCAATGGTGTTGAAGGTCAGAGTGGGAGAGGTTTCCGTCAGAGGACGGATGTCTCCGTAGGGCACCAGACCCAGTTTGATCAGGGCCTGGAAGCCGTTGCAGATCCCCAGGGCCAGGCCGTCCCGGTTATACAGCAGGTCCATGACCGCTTCCTTCAGGGACGGATTCCGGAACATGGTGGCAATGAATTTGCCGGAGCCTTCCGGTTCGTCGCTGGCGGAGAACCCGCCGGGGATGGCCAGGATCTGGGCTTCCTTGATCCGTTTGGCCATTTCTTCCACGCTTTCCTTGATGGCGTCCGGAGTCAGGTTCCGGATCACGAAAATATCCGCCTTGGCACCGGCTGCTTCAAAGGCCGCAGCGGTGTCGAATTCGCAGTTCAGGCCCGGGAACACAGGGATGAACACCCGGGGCTGGGCCACGTTGTAGGGAGCGGTGAGCGGCAGGTCGTTCCGGTAGTAGGGCATCCGGCAGATGTCCTTGCCGGAATCCTTCACCACAGAGGGGAATACCCCTTCCAGGGTCCGGGTATAGGCTGCCTTGATTTCGTCCAGGCTGATGGCAGTGTCGTTGACGGTGACTTTTCCATCGTCGGTGAGTTTGCCCAGCACCAGGAAGTCGCTGCCGGCAAAGACTTTCTCCGCATCGGCACCGGGAGCCAGTTCCACCAGGAAGCCGCCGGGCTGGAGGGTGAACAGGCATTCCTCGTGGAGGAAGGGCTTCACAAAGCCAAAGCCCAGTCCGTTGCCCAGGCACATGGAGGAGATGGCTGCGGCCACGCCCCCTTCTTTCACCACGCCGGCGGTGAGGATCCGTTTGCCCAGGATGGCCTTGTGGACGCTGTCCAGGAGGGTCCGGAGGGCAGGGTAATCCACCACTTCGTGTTCATCGCAGGGTACGGGGATGAACACCACGGTGTTGCCGGCCTGTTTGAATTCGTTGGAGATGGTGTCACGGCCGTCCATGACCCCTACTGCAAAGCAGATCAGGGAAGGCGGGACTTCCAGGTCCATGAAGGTGCCGCTCATGGAGTCTTTGCCGCCGATGGCCGGCAGTTCCAGTTCGCAGCAGGCTTTATAGGCACCCAGGAGAGCGGCGAAAGGCCGGCCCCAGGTATGTTCCGTATGGAGTTTGGGGAAGTATTCCTGCATGGAAAGACGCAGTTTCTTCGGATCGGCGCCCATGGCCGCAGCCCGGCACACGGCTTCCACCACCGCGTACATGGCCCCATGGTACGGGCTCCAGCAGCACACGTTGGGATCATAGCCGCTGGCCATGACGGAGGTGGCGTTGGTCTTGCCGTGGAGTACCGGCAGACGGGCGGCCATGCCTTCGGTGCGGGTCAGCTGGTTCCGGCCGCCGTAGGGCATCAGTACGCTGCCCCGGCCGATGGAGCCGTCGAACCGTTCACCCAGCCCTTCTTCGCTGCACACGTTCAGCCGGTCCAGGTTGGCCAGCCAGGCTTCTTTGATATCCTTCTTCCCTTCCACTTCTGCAGGGGTGCTGTTGAAGGGAGAGGTTTCTTCCACTCCGTCCACTACCACGTTGGATTTCTGGGGAATGCCGTTGGTGTCCAGGAAAGCCCGGGACAGGTCCACGATCTTTTCCCCTCTCCAGTACATCACCAGACGGGGATCTTCCGCCACTTCCGCCACCACCGTGGCTTCCAGGTTTTCCTTGGCGGCAGCGGCCATGAATTTGTCCAGATCTTTGGCAGCGATGCACACCGCCATCCGTTCCTGGGATTCACTGATGGCCAGTTCCGTGCCGTCCAGGCCTTCGTACTTCTTGGGCACCTTGTCCAGGTTGATCACCAGGCCAGGGGCCAGTTCCCCGATGGCCACGGAAACACCGCCGGCCCCGAAGTCGTTGCACCGTTTGATGAGACGGGTCACTTCCGGATCCCGGAACAGCCGCTGGATCTTCCGTTCGTTGGGGGCGTTCCCCTTCTGGACTTCCGCACCGCATTCGCTGAGGGATTTGGTGGTGTGTTCCTTGGAGGCACCGGTGGCGCCGCCCATGCCGTCACGGCCGGTACGGCCGCCCAAAAGAACGATCAGATCGCCGGCAGCCGGACGTTCCCGGACTACAGCGTCCCGGGGAGCAGCCCCGATGACGGCCCCCACTTCCATTCTCTTGGCCACGAATTTGGGATGATAGTATTCTTCCACGGAACCGGTGGCCAGACCGATCTGGTTCCCGTAGGAGCTGTACCCGGCAGCGGCACCCAGGGTGATCTTCCGCTGGGGCAGTTTGCCCTTCAGGGTCTGTTCATAGGGAGTCCGGGGATCTGCGGCCCCGGTGACCCGCATGGCCTGGTACACATAGCTCCGGCCGCTGAGGGGATCCCGGATGGCCCCGCCCAGACAGGTGGCAGCGCCCCCGAAAGGTTCGATTTCAGTGGGATGGTTGTGGGTTTCGTTCTTGAACATCACCAGCCAGTCTTCTTTTTTGCCGTCCACGTCAATGGGAGCCACGATGCTGCAGGCGTTGATTTCTTCCGAAGCATCCAAATCAGGGATCTTCCCTTCCTTCTTCAGCTTCTTGGTGGCCAGGCAGGCCATGTCCATCAGGGTAATGGGCCGCTGGGTGTCTTTCCCGTAAACGAAATCCCGGTCTTTTTTGTACAGGTCGTAGGCTTCCGCCACCGGCTGGGTGTAGACACCGTCGGTGATGGAAACGTTTTCCAGTTTGGTTTCAAAGGTGGTGTGCCGGCAGTGGTCGGACCAGTAGGTATCCAGCACCTTGATTTCCGTAATGGAAGGATCCCGGTCTTCTTTCTTGAAATATTCCTGGATGAAAGCCAGATCTTCCAGGCTCATGGCCAGTTCCTGTTTGTTCAGGAAGTCTTCCAGGCCCTTTCTGTCCAGGGCACGGAAGCCGTCCAGCACAGCCACCGGTTTGGGCACATCCCAGGTCATGTCCAGGGTGTCAGGCTTGTCGATGGCCGCTTCCTGGGCTTCCACCGGGTTGATGCAGTAGTGTTTGATCTTTTCAAAGTCGGCGTCGGACAGGTCCCCTTCCAGCAGGAACACCTTGGCAGCAGCCACAATGGGCCGCTGGCCCTGGGTGATGGCCTGGATGCACTGAGCGGCAAAATCTTCTCTCTGGTCATACTGGCCGGGGAGCAGTTCCACGGCAAAGCTCCGGAAACCGGCAGGGATCTCCAGTTCTTCGTCCCGGACCACATCCACCGGGGCTTCGCTGAGCACCAGGCTTCTGGCCTGTTGGTATTCTTCGTCAGTGAGCCCTTCCAGGTCGTACCGGTTCACGATCCGGACGCTTTTCAGGTTCTTCAGCCCCAGGGTCTGCTGGAGATCGGAACACAGACCTGCTGCTTCCACAGCATATTCTTTCTTCTTCTCCACAAATACACGTCTAATTTTGTCGCTCATGACAGCCTCCCTTAAAAATACTCGTTGATAAAATTATTCTCCCGCGGGAACAATTTGTCAAGGATTTCCCATGCATTTTCACTGTCCACATAGATCATGCCGGCTTTCTGGAGCTGTTCCGGTCCGTAGAGGCCGAAGAACAGCTGGGTGAAGGTCCCCACGTCCAGCAGCACCTCCGGGTCGTCCAGGGTGTTCAGCAGCTGGATCCCCTCCCGGGTGAAGTTCAGCTTCACCAGCATGGTGTTGAGGGCGATCTGTTCGTCCTTCAGGGCCAGCACCAGGGTCTTCCCCACCAGGCTCTCCGGTACGGAAAGAGCCTTCAGGCAGGCCGCGGCGTTGATCACCCGGCCCATCATGAAGGGGGCCTCCCGGGGCGCCAGGGCCTGGTCCGGCAATTGGGTCCAGGTCAGGTCGTCTTCCGGCGCCAGCCAGTCCAGGGTCTTGTAGGTGCCCGCCAGCCCCTTGAAGTACTGGAGCAGACGGATTTTGGCCGGGGGTTCTGCAGCAGCCATTTCCTGGACGGTCACTTTGTCTCCCTCTCTATTATACAACGCGTAAGCCTTTGGTGCACCGTCATTCCGGATGATTACCGTCTCAAAATTTTCCTGGGCGGCAGTCAGAAGGGTGTTCTCCCACACCCGGTGGTCCCGGACCACATAGCCGTGGTACCCGGCCATGGCTTTTTCATAGACGGGAGCCACCAGTTTTTCCCCGCTCCGGGTGTCCACCCGTTCCGGTTCGTACCCGTCCAGAGGGTGTCCCGCCAGATCCAGTCCGGCCAGAGGCAGGGTGTAATGCTTCCGGAGATGGGTCCAGGCAAAGCCGTAGGGCTGGTAGATCCCGGCGTAAATGGGCATGAGGATCACAAAAGGCACCTTCAGGGCCCGGAGGGTGGTGAAGGCGGTTTCCATCAGGTCCCCCATCACATGGTGTCCCCGGGCCACCGGATCCGTGGCCACCCCCACAATATAGGGCACCTTCCAGTCCCGTCCCCGGAGCCGGAGCACATAGGGGTTCAGGTGGAGCATGGTCAGCAGCTTCCCGTCCTGGAATCCACCCAGGATCCGGTTCTGCTTCAGGGCATATTCCCCGAAATACCATTCATAAAAATGCGTCCCCTTCTTTTCAAAGCAGTAATCCCACAGGTCCGCCGCCTGGGACAGGGTATCCTGCTGGAGCAAACGAAAATCCATGGCAATCCTCCTTCAGCGGATGATGGTATTGTATTTTTTCACCATGAACACAGGCTTGTAGGATTCCTTGGCTTCCCGGAGTCCTTCCTTGCCCATGTCCTCTTCCCGGTTGATGTAGGTCACATCGGGCCATTCATGAGCGATATATTCCTTGTTGATGGCGGTGTACAGGCCCCGGATGTCCGGATCCGCCTTTTCCACATGGATCACCGCCGTGTTCTTCCCGGCCCGTTCCCCGAAGGTGAAGGCCTTCACCTGGCCGTCCAGCCGGATCAGACCGCCCCGGAGCTGGAGTTCATCCAGATGGTTCAGCCCTTCCTGGATGGCGTCGAATTCCGCCACAATGGAAGGATCGGTGAGTTCCCGCTGTTCCACCCACTGTTTCCCGTAGGCAATGCATTCGTCCTTGTTGGCCGGGGTAATGGGCTCGTAGACGAATTCCGGGTTGTCCTTCAGGAACTGGTTGTAGTGGTTCTTCTTTCCGTGGAGCTTCCGGCCGCTGAGGCTGGCCAGGCTGGCCCGCTGGTACACATAGTCCCAGTTGTCCCGGTCCGGGGTGAAGGTGTTCACCTGGGGCAGGTATTTCTGGAACCGTTCGATGGTATGCTCGTAGATCCCGTGCATTTCGAAAGGTTCCCCTTTGAAATACTGCTTCAGGGCGCAGATCACTTTTGGCAGGTCTTCGTTGACCCCGCCGAAGGGGGGCAGCACGAAAGTGGTGCCGTTGACGGTGACCTTGATGATGAGACAGCCGTGGCTGATGGCCCAGTAGCTGTCATACTGCTTCCGCCAGATAAAGATGGACCCGAAACAACATTCCGAGGCATGGTAGTCCTCTTCGGTAAAGTAATCATCGAATATCGGCTTGTCGTCGATGCTGATATGCTTGAATTCTAAAATAAGAATCGCTCCCTCATTTGTAAGATGTTTATATGTATCTATTATTATAACAGATGAGTCAAGAGGCTTACAGCATCCCCATATCGTTCAGTTTGTCCACCCGGAATCCGTAGTCGGCGGTCTGGACCACCTGGACGAAGGCCGTGTTGGCCAGGCTCATCCGCCACATGTTGTCTATGGGGAACCCCAGGATCTGACACACCAGGAGCCGGATCAGGCCCCCGTGGCTGACGCACAGGATGGTGCCTTCCGGTTCCATTTGGTCCACCAGTTCCCGGAAGGTTTCCCATCCTCTTTTTTGGGAAGCGGCCAGGTCTTCCTCCGCTTCCAGGTCCACCTGTCCCGGCTTCAGGAAAATATCCCGGAGGGTATCCGGATCCTTTTCCTGGATTTCCCGGAGATGATGGCCGTCC